>JAGRFY010000044.1 GCA_020445765.1 Rhodocyclaceae bacterium
TTGGCCAGTTCGGTGACACGCTTGAAGGTGTCACGCCACAGGTCGGGCGCCACCAGCGGCAGGATACCCTCGACGACCAGCATCAGGGCGAAAGCCGTCAGCAGCGTGACGCCCATTACTGGCCGCTCTTGACGGGCTTTCCGGTGGCGCTGCGCAGGTATCGGAAGAAGTCGCTGCTGGGCTCGACCACCAGCACGTCGGACTTGCCGGCGAAACTCTGGCGATAGGCCTCCTGGCTGCGATAGAAGGCAAAGAATTCGGGGTCGCGGCGGAAGGCCGTGGCGTAGATCGCCGCCGCCTGGGCGTCGCCATCACCCTTGGTCTGCTGGGACTCGCGGTAGGCTTCGGCAATGATCACCTCGCGCTGGCGGTCGGCGTCGGCGCGGATCTTCTCGGCGGCGGCCGCGCCCTCGGAACGCAACTCGTTGGCCACGCGCTTGCGCTCGGCCTCCATCCGGCGATAGACCGACTCGGATACCTCGAGCGGCAGGTCCACCCGCTTCAGCCGCACGTCCACGATCTGTACACCGATCTTGCGCGCATCGAGGTCCGCCTTTTCGCGCATTTCCTCCATGATCGCATCGCGCTGCCCGGACACCACCTCGTGAACCGTGCGCTTGCCGAATTCTTCCCGCAGGCCGGCATTGACCGTCTGCTGCAGGCGCGTGACCGCCCGTGCCTCGTCGCCCAGCACCGAGATGTAGTAGAGCTTGGGGTCGGCGATCCGCCACTTGACGAACAGATCCACCAGCACGTTCTTCTTCTCGGAGGTGATGAAGCGCTCCGGTTCCGGCGTATCCATCGTCAGGATGCGCTTGTCGAAATAGCGCACGTTCTGAATCAGCGGCCATTTCCAGTTGAGGCCGGGCTGGTCGAGCGCCTTCTTGATCTCGCCCAGTTGGAACACCAGCGCGTACTGCCGCTGATCGACTGTGAACAGCGACATCGAGGCCACCACCAGGGCGACCAGCACGAACCCCATCAATACCGGCAGCTTGTCTCGCATCATCGACCTCCACTGCGATTGCGAAGTGCGTCGCGATCGCGAAAATCCGTGCTGGCACTGCGGGACGAATCCGGCGGCACGACCATCGGCGGCCCTGGCTCGTTGACCACCGAGGCACCGCCGTCGCGGCCCGAGGCCGACTGTGCGATCAGCTTGTCGAGCGGCAGGAACAGCAGGTTGCTGTTGCTCTGGGCGTCCACGACGATCTTCGACGTGTTGCTGAACACCTGCTGCATCGTCTCGATGTACATCCGCTCCCGCGTCACCGTCGGAGCCTTGCTGTACTCGGAAAGCACCTGTTCGAAACGACTGGCATCACCCTGGGCCTGGGAGATCACCCGGGCGCGGTAACCGTCGGCCTCCTGCAGCAGTCGCGATGCGGTACCGCGTGCCTTCGGGATGACGTCGTTGGCATAGGCCTGGCCTTCGTTGCGCTGCCGCTCGAGGTCCTGTCCGGCCTTGACCGCGTCGTCGAAGGCGGCCTGCACCTGCTCCGGCGGCTGGGCGTTCTGCATCGTCACCTTGCTGATCTGGATGCCCGTGCCGTAGCGGTCGAGAATCGACTGCATCAGCGCATGGGCGGTCGTCGCGATCTCTTCGCGGCCCTCGTAGAGGACGAAGTCCATCTTGCTCTTGCCGACGATCTCGCGCATCGCGGTTTCGGCCGCCTGGATCACCGACTCGTCGGGTTCGCGCGTATTGAACAGATAGTTTTCAGGATTGTTCAGGATGTACTGCACCGCGAACTGGATGTTGATGATGTTCTCGTCGTCGGTGAGCATCAGCGCTTCGTTGAGGATGGTGTTGCGAGCCGCGCCGCGATAGCCGATCTCGACGGTCCGCACGCTGGTGAGATTCACCAATTCGTGGTTCTCGATCGGGTAGGGCATGCGCCAGCGCAGGCCCGGCTCGGTGGTCTCGGTATACCGACCGAAGCGCATCTCGACGCCACGCTGGCTGGCGTCGACGATGTAGAAGCCGCTGGCCGCCCAGACCGCCAGGCCGAGCACCAACAGCACGCCGATGCCGCTTCCGAAGAACTTGAAATTGAAGCTGGTACCGCCGCCGCCATCACCGCCGCCCTGGCCGCCGGAGCCCTTCTTGCCAATCAGCGAGCGCCACTTGCGACTGAGGTCGCGATAGATCTCCTCGAGATCGGGCGGCCCCTGGTTGGCTTCGTTGCGGTCTCGATCGTTCCCCTGGTTGCCCCAGCGCGGATCGTTAAGTGACATAGTTCGTTCGGCCCGTCATTGCAGTGCGGTCAGCCGGCATCGGCCGATAGCACAGTGGTCACATGGTCAGGATCGGATTGGCCCCGCCCGGGCCGGGCGAGCGCCCTTTCGGACAGCGCTTGACGCAGAGAATCGAGCCCCAGCCCGCTGCGAGCGCTCAAAAAAACGCGGCGTATGGTACCACAGTCGTCCCGCTCGACACCGGGCTCTGCGTGGGTCAGGTCGATCTTGTTCCACACCAGCAGTTGGGGTATGTCGCCGGCGCCGATCTCTTCAAGCACCGCATTGACCGCGGCGATCTGTGCATCCCGGTCGTCACTGGCCGAATCCACCACATGGAGCAACAGGTCGGCACTGGCCGTCTCCTCCAGCGTGGCGTGAAAGGCCGCCACCAACTGGTGCGGCAGGTCCCGGATGAATCCGACGGTATCGGACAGCACGACGTGCCCGGCCTCGCCGAGGTAGACCCGGCGAGAAGTGGTGTCAAGGGTCGCGAACAACTGATCGGCGGCGTAACTGCCCGCCTTGGTGATCGCATTGAACAGCGTCGACTTGCCGGCGTTGGTGTAGCCGACCAGCGATACCGACGCGACTTCCCGTCGTTCGCGCGCGCGTCGTCGCACCTTCCGCTGCCGCTCGTGGGTCTTCAGCCGCGAACGTAGCAGCTTGACGCGCTGACCCAGCAGCCGGCGGTCGGTTTCCAGCTGCTTCTCGCCCGGGCCACGCAGCCCGATGCCGCCCTTCTGGCGTTCCAGGTGGGTCCAGCCCCGCACCAGGCGCGTCGACAGATGCTCGAGCTGGGCCAGTTCGACCTGCAACTTGCCTTCGTGGCTCTTCGCCCGCAGCGCGAAGATGTCCAGGATCAGCGTGTTGCGATCCACCACGCGGCACTGCAACTCGCGCTCCAGGTTGCGTTGCTGGCCCGGCGCCAGTTCGTGATTGAAGATCACCACGTCGGCGTCGACGGCGCGGATCAGGTCTCCGATCTCGGCCACTTTGCCACGACCCGCGAAAAGCGCCGGATCGGGCGCGCGGCGGCGGGCGACGACGGTCGCCACGACCTCCGCACCGGCACTGGCGACCAGCAGGGACGCCTCGGAGACACGCTCGGCGGTCGCGCCTTCGCCGAAATCGAGCTGCACCAGAATCGCCCGGTTTCCCGAGTCCGGACGCTCAAACATCGACGTTCATCGGGGCGCGTTCACCGCCCCTGGTAGCCGCTCGATCACTCAGTTGCCGTCACTCTGATCGTGCTGGAAATTGACCGGGCGCGCAGGCACCACCGTCGAGATCGCGTGTTTATAGACCATCTGGGTGACGGTGTTCTTGAGAAGGACCACGTACTGGTCGAAGGATTCGATCTGGCCCTGCAGCTTGATGCCATTGACCAGGTAGATCGAAACCGGAATGTGCTCGCGGCGCAGCGTGTTCAGGAAAGGGTCTTGGAGAAGTTGCCCCTTGTTGCTCATCTTATGGACCTCTTTGTATGTAGCTTGCTAATCTAGACGATTTTTCGTTGCACTGCCACATGCCGTCTGGGCAGGCACTGGATCGTCCTTCGGGTGTGGATCACGCTTTGTTCGCGTAAGGGTTGTGCGTGCTCTTGAATTGTATCCGCAATGGCGTCCCCTGCAGCCGGAACGCTTCCAGGAAGGTCTTTTCAAGATATCTCACGTAGGCTGCCGGCACGTGCTCGAGTGCGTTGCCATGCACCACGATCACCGGCGGATTGCTGCCGCCCTGGTGCGCATAGCGCAACTTGGGGCGGAACTGGCCGTGGCGCGGCGGCTGCTGGCGGCTGACCGCATCCAGCAGCGTACGGGTCAGCCGCGGCGTCGCCAGCTTGGCCATCGCCGCGGCAAAGGCGGCGTCGACCGACTTCATGATCGCGCCGATGCCCTGTCGCTTGAGCGCCGACACGTGGTGCACGCGCGCGAAGCCGAGAAAGCCCAGCTTGCGCGAGATGTCGAGCTTGATCCTTTCGCGGCGGTAGTCGTCCACGTCGTCCCACTTATTGACCGCAACCACCAGCGCGCGCCCGGCCTCGACGACGAAGCCTGCGATGTGTGCATCCTGATCGGCGATGTCCTGACTGGCATCGAGCACCAGCACCACGACGTTGGCCTGCTCGATCGCCTGCAGCGTCTTGACGACCGAGAACTTCTCGACCGATTCGAACACCTTTCCCCGCCGCCGCAGGCCGGCGGTGTCGATCAGCGTGTAATTTCGCCCGCCGCGCTCGAACGGGATCGCGATCGCGTCCCGGGTCGTCCCCGGCATGTCGAATGCGATCACCCGCTCCTCGCCGAGCAAGGTGTTCACCAGCGTCGATTTGCCGACGTTCGGACGCCCGACGATCGCGACCCGGGGCCCGCGCGAGGCGTCGTCCTCGCCCGCATCGTCTGCCGGCTCGGGAAACGCCTCGAGCACTTCGTCGATCAGTGCCCGCACGCCGTCACCATGCGCCGCCGAGATTGCCAGCGGCTCGCCCAGGCCGAGCGCATGGAACTCGGCCGCGACGACACCCTGGTCGCGCCCTTCGGCTTTGTTCACCACCAGTTGCACCGGTCGGTCACAACGACGCAGATAGACCGCGATCTCTTCGTCGTGCGGCGACAGGCCGCTGCGCCCATCCACCAGGAACAGCAGCACGTCGGCCTCGGCGATCGCCTGCTCCGCCTGACGGGCCATCTCGTGCACGATGCCGTCCCGCGCCACCGGATCGAAGCCCGCGGTGTCGACCACGAGGTAGTCGCGGCTGCCCAGCCGGCCGATGCCGTAGTGGCGATCACGGGTCAGCCCTGGCTGGTCGGCGACCAGGGCGTCACGGCTGCGGGTAAGCCGGTTGAACAGCGTCGACTTGCCGACGTTGGGCCGGCCGACCAAGACGATCGTGGGTTTCACCGCAATACCGTCCGCTCAGTTCGCAGTGAACACGAAGACACCGCCGTCCACGGTCTGGACCGCGACCCGATCGCGTGCCAGCGGCTCGAGTGGCACCGCGACACCACTGCCGTCGGTCTCGGCACGCGCCACCAGGGCGCCGTCGTCGCGGCGCAGCATCGCGACGTAGGCCTCGGCATCGCTGACCAGCACGAACTCGCCGAGCACCAGCGGCCGGCCGACCGCCCTGCCGGCCATCCGGTCCTGCTTCCAGACGCTGGCGCCGGTGCCGGCATCGAGCGCGATCACGGAATCCATCTCGTCGGTCAGATAGATGCGACTGCCGTCGGTGGTGAGTCCGACCGCGCTCGAAATGTCGCGCGACCACACCAGATTGCCGTTGGCCGCATCAAAACACGCGACCCGGCCCTGGAATGCCACCGCGCAGATGTTGCGCCCGGCCAGCACCGGCGTACCGACGACGTCGGCGATGCGTTCGAGCTCGGTCGTTCCCTTCGGCAGGGCGACCGTCAGTTCCCACAGGGCGCCGCCGTTGGCAAGGTTGATCGCGACCATCTTGCCACCGGGGAAGCCGGTGACGCCGACGTTCTCGTCGGTCAGCATGCCGACGCTGGTGCGCAGTGCAAGCGCCGGCGTCGGGCGCTGATAGATCCACATCCTGCGGCCATCCGCCGGCGAGAAACCGAACACCCGACTGTCCGACGCACGCACGACCACGGCGATGCCGGTCACCGCCGGCACCGCCAGTACTTCGGCACCGACCTTGGCGCGCCATTTCTCGGTGCCGTCGGCGGCGTCCAGCGCGATCGCCTCGCCGCCCTGGGTAATCACCACCGCCAGACGGCCGTCGCTGCCGACCCCGGCGGACAGCGGCAGGTCGAGATCGACCCGCCATTTCTGCTGGCCGTCGTCCCGACGCTCGACGACACCATCGACGCCGGCCAGGATCACCGACTTCTGGCCGATCACGGCCGGCGCCGGATGATAGATCGGCGATCCCTTCAGGCGGACCTTCCATGCCAGCTCGAGGCGCGCCCCGGGGACGAACTCGGGCAGGGGCGGCCAGTCACGGTCAGAGCCGAAGGTGCCGCAACCGGCCAACAAGGCGACCGCCAGCAGCGGCAGCAAGCGCCGACCGGCGCCGGCGAGACAGCCCCGCCACATGCCAGTATCGCTGCGATCGTGGGCAGACAGGCTCACTGGGTACCCCCCAGCGCGTCGAGCTTGACCTGGATGATTTCGCGCATGCGCACGGCGCCACTGGCGCCGGCCATTCCATCGAGCGCCTTGCGGTAGGCATCGCGCGCCTCATCGAGCTTGCCAGTCGCAGCCAGGATGTCTCCGCGCAGGTCGTCGAAGCCCGATGCCAGCTCCGCGACAGGGGGCGCGGCCAGCGTCGACAGGGCGGCTTCGCCGTCGCCCTGGTCGAACTGCAGGGCCGCCAGCCGCAGCCGTGCGATGTCCCGCACCGACGTCTCGGGCGCGTTGGCCACGACCCACGAGAGCTGGCTTGCGGCGTTCTGGAAATCGTCGGCACGCGCCTGGATCTTGCCGGCGGCCAATGCACCGAGATAGGCATAGGCGGTGGAATCGTAGTTCTGCAGGATGCGCCCGGCCGCCTCGCGCGCCTGCTGCGGATTGCCCTCCGCGGTGAGCACGCTGGCATACAGTGCCGACGCTTCGCTGGCCTGGCCGTCCCGATGGTTGTGCCACACCGACCGCCCGATCACCGCCAGCAGAACCAGGGCGCCCAGCGCCACGAGTTTCTTGCCGTACTCTTCCCACCATGCCTTGAGTTGGGAGAGCTGCTCCTGTTCTTCGAGGTCAAATGCCGCCATCGTCTTCTTCCACTTGTAATAGTCGGTCCATCAACACGTCGGCCAGCCGGTCGGCGCTGATCCGCTGCTGCTCGCCACCGCGCAGCGGCTTGAGGCTGACCTCACCGGCCGCTGCCTCGTCCTCGCCGATCAGCAGCGCAAGTTCGGCCCCGCTGCCGTCCGCCTTCTTCATCTGCGACTTGAAGCTGCCGCCGCCACAATGCATCAGCACGTCGAAGCCGCACGCGCGCAGATCCTCGGCAACGCGGAAGGCGAGCCGCCCGGCTGCGTCGCCGACATGCACGAGGTAGGCGTCCGGCACCATGCGCTCGGTGGTTTCACCGCTGGCCCGCCACAGCGCGAGCACACGCTCGACGCCGATCGCGAAGCCTGCGGCGGGCGCCGGTTTGCCGCCGAGCTGCTCGACCAGGCCATCGTAGCGCCCGCCGGCACACACCGTGCCCTGGGCGCCGAGGCTGTCGGTGACCCACTCGAACACGGTGCGGTTGTAGTAGTCCAGCCCGCGCACCAGCCGGGGGTTGATCGCGAACGGGATGCCGGCGTCCTTCAAGACCTGCTGAACCGCCTCGAAATGGGCCATCGACGCCTCACCGAGGAAGTCGATCAGCTTCGGCGCCGCCTCGACCAGCGACTGCAGCTCGGGATTCTTGGTGTCGAGGATGCGCAGCGGATTGCTGTGCAGGCGGCGCCGTCCGTCTTCGTCGAGCCCGTCGTGGTGCGCCTGGAGGTAGTCCACCAGCGCACCGCGATGGCGCGCGCGCTCGTCCGCGCTGCCGAGGGAATTGAGCTCGAGCCTGACGTCGTCGATCGCGAGGTCGTCCCACAGCCGTGCGCCCATCAGGATCAGTTCGGCGTCGATGTCCGGTCCGGCCAGGCCGAGGGCTTCGACGCCGATCTGGTGAAACTGCCGGTAGCGGCCTTTCTGCGGCCGCTCGTGCCGGTACATCGGCCCATGGTAGTAGAGCCGCTGCGGACCTGCGTGCAGCATCTTGTGCTGGATCACGGCGCGCACGCAAGAAGCGGTGCCTTCCGGGCGTAGCGTCAATTCGTCGCCGTTCAACGAATCCACGAAGGAGTACATTTCCTTTTCGACGATATCGGTGACTTCTCCGATGGCCCGCTTGAACAGCGGCGTCGGTTCGACCAGCGGCATCCGCATCGGCCGATAGCCGTACGAACGCAACCAGCTACGGACGATCTCCTCGAAAACGTCCCAGGTCTCCGCCTCGTCGGGCAGGATGTCGTTCATGCCGCGAACGGCTTGCAGTGTCTGGCTCATGGGGGAATCTTGCCTGGCCGCCGTTCAGCGGGCATCGCCCTTGCGGGGATAGCGTCGCTCGACGTAGCGTTCGATGATCGCCTTGAATTCCTCGGCGATCCGCTCGCCGCGCAATGTGACCGTCTTCTCGCCATCTTCGAAGACCGGTGCGGACGGCGACTCGCCGGTACCGGGCAGCGATATGCCGATATTCGCATGCTTGCTTTCGCCGGGACCGTTCACGACGCAGCCCATCACCGCCAGCGTCAGGTTCTCGACGCCGTCGTGGGCTTCGCGCCAGCGCGGCATGTTGCCGCGCACGAAGCTCTGGACGTCGGCCGCCAGCTCCTGGAAGAAGGTACTGGTGGTGCGCCCGCAGCCCGGGCAGGCAGTCACCATCGGCGTGAACGCGCGTAAGCCCATGGTCTGCAGGATCTCCTGCGCCACCACCACCTCCTGGCTGCGGCTGCCGCCGGGCTCCGGCGTCAGCGACACGCGGATGGTGTCGCCGATGCCTTCCTGCAGCAGCACCGCCAGCGCCGCGGTCGAAGCGACGATGCCCTTCGAGCCCATGCCGGCCTCGGTCAGTCCGAGATGCAGCGGATAGTCGCAGCGGCTCGCCAGCATGCGGTAGACCGCGATCAGGTCCTGCACCGACGACACCTTGGCCGAGAGAATGATGCGATTCGACCCGAGGCCATACTCCTCGGCCTTGTTCGCCGACTCCAGCGCAGATGTCACCAGGGCCTCGCGCATCACCTCGCCGGCGTTCCTCGGCTCGGTCCGGTGCGCGTTCTCGTCCATGATGCGGGCCAGTACCGCCTGGTCGAGGCTGCCCCAATTCACCCCGATCCGGACCGGCTTGTCGTAGCGGCAGGCGATCTCGACGATCGCCGCGAAGCGCGAATCACGTTGCGCGCCGCCGCCGACGTTGCCGGGGTTGATGCGGAACTTCGCCAGCGCCTCGGCACAGGCCGGGTACTGGCTGAGCAGCGTATGGCCGTTGTAGTGGAAGTCGCCGACCAGCGGCACCTCCAGGTTCATCCGCGCCAGTTGCTCACGAATGTCGGGCACCGCGCGGGCAGCCGCCTCGTTGTTGACCGTGACGCGTACCAGTTCGGAGCCGGCACGCGCCAGTTCCGCCACCTGGACGGCCGTCCCGATGACGTCGGCGGTGTCCGTGTTGGTCATCGATTGCACCACCACCGGCGCATCGCCACCGATCAGGACGCCGGCGACATCGACCCGCCGGGTTCCGCGTCGGGGCCTTGCCGTTGCCGTCGTCAGATTCTCGCTCGCGTTCATTGGAGCTTCAGTCGCGCAACGCTGACCCGCGTGTGCTTGGTCAGATCCACCGGCTTGCCGTCGTGCTGCAGGCTGACCATTGCGGCATTGCCGATCACCAGCGCGAACGGTGGCTTGCCCTGCAGCTTCTCGACCGAACCGGCCTGCCCGATGCGCGACATGATGATCCGACCGGATCCGTCGCGAACTTCGACCCAGGCGTCCTCGGAGAAGCGGAAGACCAGACTCTGCTGGCCGGGAATTTCCGACTCGGTCGCGGGTTTGATCTCGCCATCACCGGGCGCCGCCTCGGCCGCTGCTGCAGGCGCGGCGGCGCCTTCGGTGGTACCCGCCTCCGGCGCGGGCCGGGCCTCGGCCGGTTCGACCACGGCCACGCCTTCGCCATCGGGCTGCGGCTTCGCGTCCTGCGATCCGGAAGCCTGTCCGGCGCCTGCCTCGCTGCCCGTGCCCTCGCCACCTGCGCCGACAGGTGCCAGCGCGCCGAGTGTCGGCGCGGCCACCATGCCGTCACCGATCGTGCCGCCCGGCAGCGGGTTGTCGGCTGGCTTCGCCGGCAACACCTCGACCGCCGCCGGCACCCCCTGCAGCGGCGGTGTCATCGCCGGCGCCTTGAAGGCCGGCCGCTCCACCGCAGTACTCTCCGAACCGAGTTCGATCGCCGGTTCCGGCTGCTGGAACCAGTCGAAATACCAGCCGGCGCCCACCACCATCAACAGCGCGAGCGCCAGCAGCGCCGCCGGAAACACCGAGGGCCGCAACCTGGTGTCGGGCGATGGCATCGTGCCGCGGGCGTTGGAGATCGGGGCCAGTTCCATCGCGCCGACGCCGTCCGCGTGCTCGGCGGCGTCCAGCAGCGGCTGCGGATCGAGCTCGAGGAAGCGTGCGTAGTTCTTGAGGAAGCCACGGGCGAAGGCCCGGCCCGGCAGCAGGTCGAAGCGCTCGTGCTCGAGGGCTTCGACCTGGCGGGGATTCAACTTCAGCGAATAGGCGACGTCGCCGATCGTCAGACCGCGCATCTCACGGGCGGCGCGCAGCTGCGAGCCGACCGACAACGGGGTCTGCACGGCGGCGTCGAAATGCTGGGGAGCGGTATCTGCGTTCACTCGAACTGTCCCTTGCTGTAATTCTCGTACTCGCGCGACGTCGGAAACCGCGATCGCAACTGGGCAGCGTAGGCCTGCTCGTTGTCGCGGTTGCCGGCCTTGCGCTCGATGCGGACGCCCAGCCACAGCGAGTCGGGCGTCGGGTCGGCGAGTTCGTGCACGGCGGCGAGATAGTGTCTGGCGGTGTCGAAGGCACCGCGGCGGTAGGCGATCGCGGCCAGATGGTAGCGTGCCAGAGCGTTCTTCGGATCGGCCTGGGCGGCAAGCAGGAACTGGGTCTCGGCCGAGGCGTCGTCGCCCAGGCGCAACTGACACAGTCCGGCATTGGTATAGGGCCGGGTCGGCGTCCGGTAATAGGGATTGCGGACCACCGTCTCGAGGCGTTCGAGGCCCCGCTTCTCCTCGCCCATCGCGCACAGGAACCAGCCGTAGCTGTTGTTGATCTCCGGATCGCCCGGCGCCAGCCGCGCCGCCTGCTCGAAGTTGCGTCGGGCCGATGCCGGATCTTCCAGGAACATGTAAACCTGTCCCAGCAGATGGTAGGTGGGCGCGTAGGTCGGATCGATCGACTGTGCGAGGCGTGCCTCATCGAGCGCCACGCCGAAGCGCTGGGCCTGAAAGTAGGCGGTCCCGAGCTCGACGTGGATCTTGGCCGCGGCCTGCGCATCGGTGGTCGTCGGCAATTCGGACGCCGGGCGTTGGGCGCTGCCGGCGAGCGGCGGCGCGACGACGCCGGCACAGCCGGCGACCATCAGCACCGTCAGGCCAGCGAGGACAGACTTCATGACTTGATCTCCAGCTCGGCCAGACGAATGGTCCTGCGACTGCGATCGCGCACCCGACCCGCGAGCTGGCCGCAGGCGGCATCGACGTCGTCACCGCGGGTCTTGCGCGTGGTGGCGACGATGCCGGCCTCGGCGAGCAGGCCGGCAAAGCGCCGAATGCGCGCCGCCGGACTGCGCGTAAACGTCGTGCCCGGGAACGGATTGAACGGAATCAGGTTGAACTTGCACGAGACCTCGGCGGCGATCGCGATCAACTCGCGGGCGTGACTGTCCTGATCGTTGACGCCGTCGAGCATGACGTACTCGAAGGTCACGAAGTCGCGCGGCGCCCGGTCGAGATAGCGCCGGCAGGCCGCCAGCAACTGCGCCAGAGGGTACTTGGCGTTGATCGGCACGAGCCGGTCGCGCAGCGCGTCGTTGGGTGCGTGCAGCGAAACCGCCAGCGCCACCGGACACTCCTCGCGCAGGCGATCCATCGCCGGCACGATGCCCGAGGTGGACACCGTGACCCGGCGGCGCGACAGGCCGTAGGCGTGATCGTCGAGCATCAGCCGCAGCGCGGTGAGCACGTTGTCGAGATTGGTCAGTGGTTCGCCCATGCCCATCAGGACCACATTGCTGACCACCCGTTCGCCCTGTGCGTCGCCGCCGAGCAAGCGGTTTGCCAGCCACAGCTGGCCGATGATCTCGGCAGCGGACAGATTGCGATTGAATCCCTGCTTGCCGGTCGAGCAGAACGCGCAGTCGAGCGCGCAGCCGGCCTGGGACGACACGCACAGCGTGCCGCGCGAAGCTTCGGGGATGAACACCGTCTCGACCGCATTGCCATTGCCGACGTCGAGCAGCCACTTGCGCGTGCCGTCTGCGGAAATGCGATCGGATATCGGCTGTGGCGGCCGCACGCAGGCCAGCTCGGCAAGGCGCGCTCGCAGCGACTTGGCGACATCGGTCATCGCCGCGAAGTCGGTGCAGCCCTCGCGATGCAGCCAGCGCATCACCTGGTGGGCACGGAACGGCTTCTCGCCCTGCGCGGCCAACCACGCGACGAGACCTTCCTTGTCGAAATCCAGCAGATTGACCGGAGCGGAATTCATTCGGTCGCTACCTGCACGGGCCGGCCGGCACTGCCGCGCCGGCCGGCGCGGTCACCTGGACGCGGCTCAGCGCGAATAGACGTTGATATTGGGAAAGAAGAAGGCAATCTCGACCGCCGCGGTTTCGGGCGCGTCGGATCCATGGACCGCATTGGCGTCGATCGACTCGGCGAAGTCCGCGCGGATCGTGCCGGGGGCAGCGTCCTTGGGGTTGGTCGCCCCCATCAGTTCGCGATTGCGGGCGATCGCGTTCTCACCCTCGAGCACCTGCACCATCACCGGGCCGGACGTCATGAATTCGACCAGATCCCTGAAGAACGGGCGCTCCTTGTGCACCGCGTAGAACTGTCCGGCTTCCTGGGCCGACAGGTGCACCATGCGGGCGGCGATGATCTTGAGACCGCCCTCCTCGAAGCGCTGGTAGATCTTGCCGATGACGTTCTTGGCGACGGCGTCGGGCTTGACGATGGACAGGGTGCGTTCAGTTGCCATGAAGAAGAACTCCGGTGTCGAAAAAGCTGCCTTGCAGCGCAACACACCATTTTAGCAGCAAAGCCGCCGCGGAGTTCCACTCGCGAGGGTACAGAGCAGCGCGCCCGGCTCGAGGCCGGGCGCACGACGTTACAAACCACCGCGAGCGTTGCGACTACATCATGCCAAGCGCCCGTGGCAGGGCCAGCGAGATCTGCGGAACGTAGGTGATCAGCACCAGGAACACCAGCATCGTGTACAGCCAGGGCAACACCGCCATCGTCATCTCGGTCATCCCGGCGCGAGTAATGCCGCTGGCGACGAACAGGTTGAGGCCCACCGGTGGCGTGATCATGCCGATCTCCATGTTCACCGTGACAATGACGCCGAAGTGGATCGGGTCGATGCCGAGCGCGACCGCCACCGGAAACAGGATCGGGGCGAGGATCAGGATGATCGACGACGGCTCCATGATGTTGCCGGCGAGCAACAGCAGAATGTTCACCACCACCAGGAAGCCGACCGGACCGAGACCGCTGGCAACGATCGCTTCAGCCATCCGCTGCGGAATCTGCTCGGACGTCAGGATGAAGGAGAACAGCACCGCGCTGGCGATGATGAACAGCAGCATCGAGGCCATGTTGGCCGAGTCGAGCAGGACCTTCGGCACCTGCTTCCAGCCCAGATCGCGATAGACGAACATCGCCACCACGAACGCATAGACCGCACTCATCGCCGCCGCTTCGGTCGCCGTGAAAATGCCCGAGTAGATGCCGCCCATCACCACGACGATCAGCAGCAGACCCCACACCGCCTCCCGGAAACAGCGCCAGCGGGCGGCCCAGCTCTCCTTCGGCTGACGCGGAAAGCCGTGCTTCCTGGCCTGCCACCAGGTCGCCAGGCCCAGCATCAGCGCGAGCAGGATGCCCGGCACCACGCCGGCCATGAACAGCGCACCAATCGAGGCGTTGGTGGTGACCGCGTACATCACCATCACGATCGACGGCGGGATCAGGATGCCGAGGCCGCCGGCCGAGGCCACCGTACCAGCCGCGAAGCGCAGCGAGAAGCCCTGCTTGATCATTGCCGGAATCAGGATCGAGCCGATCGCCACCACGGTCGCCGGGCTGGAACCGGACACCGCCGCGAACAGCGCGCATGCGAGCACCGCCGACATGCCGAGGCCACCGGTGATATGGCCGACCATGGCAGTGGCGAAGTTGATCATCCGCCGTGCGACCCCGCCACTGGTCAGGAAGTTACCAGCCAGGATGAAGAACGGGATCGCCATGATCTCGAACTTCTCGATGCCCGTGAACATCTTCAACGCCACCGATTCGACCGGCACCGTGGTGAAGGCGAACATGAAGGTCAGCACGGTCAGGCCGAGCGCGACCCCGACCGGCATGCCGATCGCCATCAGCACGATCAGCATGCCGAATATCACTGCAGTATTCATGGCTCAGTCCCTCCTGCCCTTGAAATCGGACGCCGGGCCGGCACCGTGCCGGCCGGCATGTTCGATCTCCTCGCCGATCTCCAGCGCCTCGCCGAGCCCCATCGCCGCGGCCTCCTCGTCGAGTCCTTCGACATGCCCGGCGTCGTGGTGGGGAAGCTCGCCGCTGCGGGAGAATCGCAGCAGCACCTGGACGAAGCGAAAGCACATCAGCGCCGAGCCGAGAGGCACCGCAAGATAGACCATCCAGGTCGGCCACTCGAGGTCCGGGGTGATCGGCCCCTCGAAATGCTCGCCCGGGTCCATGCCCAAGCTGCTGGCGACCGCGTAGGCCATGCCGTTCTCCCACACGAAGCGGGCACCGAACCAGGCGATCAGGCCTGTGAACAACACCCCGCAAAGCAGCCCGAGTTGGATCAACAGCGCGCGCGAGCGGCCGTCGAGCTTGTTCACCAGCACGTCGACGCCGACATGGATGCCGGTGCGCACGCCGTAGGCCGCACCGAACTTGGCCATCCACACGAAAAGGATGATGCACAGCTCCTGTGCCCAGCCGAGGTTGAGCGACAGCAGCCAGTCCTGCAGGCCGGGTACCGACCAGCCGGACGCGTAGCGGTGAAGCACCGCGACGAAGATGATCAGGGTCGCCGCCGCGATCAGGAAGGAGATGATCAGCTCCTCCAGGCGGTCGATGAGTTTCAGCAGCATTGCGGATCTCCGGAGCGAGGACGCGGATGGCCGGCCGGCGAGCGGTCAAGGCCGCCGGGCGCGCAGCGCACCGCAACGGCGGGCGCCGCGGGTGTCGCGTGATTCGCTGGGGTTGTGGGATCGGCGCAGGGGGCCCGGCGCCGCCCGCTGGCGGCGCCGGCCGTCCGGCCTTACTGCTTCGAGGGGTCGAAGCCGGTTTCGCGGTAGACCGCCTCGATGGTCTCCTTGCCGATCCGCGAGGCCATCTCCTCATGCACCGGCAGCAGCGCCTTCTTCAGTGCGGCACGCTCTTCCGGGGACAGCACGTGGATCTCGCTCTTGCCGGAAGCGCGAACCGCCTCGAGCGCCTTCTCGTTTTCCTCCTTGGCGATCCCGTTGGCGTATGCGGTGGCTTCCGCCATGGCCTTCTCGAGCTGCTCGCGGAGCGTGGGCTCGAGGCCATCCCAGAAGCGCTTGTTGGTGATCACCGCATAGCCGAGATAGCCGTGGTCGGAGACCGTGATGTTCTTCTGGACCTCGTACATCTTCTGCGTATAGAGGTTCGAATGGGGATTTTCGGTGCCATCCACGACCCCGGTCTGGAGCGCCTGGTACACCTCGGAGAAGGCCATCACCTGAGGCAATGCGCCGAGCGCCCGCATCTGCGCCTCGAGCACCTTGGACGACTGGATGCGCATTTTCAGGCCTCGGAAGTCGGCCGGCGCATTGAGCGGCTTGTTGGCGGAAAAGGATTTGAATCCGTTGTCCCAGAACGCCAGTCCGCGAATGCCCTTGGGCTCCAGCGACGCGAACATCTTCTTGCCGAGCTCGCCGGTGGTGACCTTGTGCAGTTGCTCGGCGTTGTCGAAAATGTAGGGCAGGTCGAACACCTCGAAGGTGCGCACGCCGAGCGGGCCGAACTTGGCAAGCGACGGCGCAATCATCTGCACCGCGCCGAGTTGCAGGGCCTCCATTTCCTCCTTGTCCTTGTAGAGGGTGCTGTTGGCGTAGATTTCCACCTTGACCGCGCCGCCGGTGTATTTCTCGGCCAGTTCCTTGAATTTGGCCGCGCCCTTGCCTTTCGGCGTATCGTCGGCGACGACGTGACTGAACTTGATGACCACCGGCTCGGCCGCCTGGGCCAACGCGACCACCCCAGCCGTCAGCAACGCGGCAATCACGCTACGAATATTCATTTGAATCTCTCCTCCAGGAATTGATTCGGCACATTGCGGGCCGAACCGTCAGCGGAATAACGCCGATGACGCGAAGGAGTATGAAATTCGGCGATTCAAGCGGCCATTGTGGAGTTCCGATATTGAAGCAGCACAAGCACGACCGACGAATCGAATAATATATTCAGGTAAATAATATTTAGCGCATTCTACCCATTCCGATTCCGCCGCCGACTCGACCTGCCGAATTGATTTTCGAACAATTTGTTTTGTCGAAAATCAATTATCTTGCGGCTTGAAATCGATCGCGTCGTAGACATCCTCGATCAGGTCCCGCCCGATCAGGTCCGCCATGCGCGCATGGACGGGCAGCAGGGCGCGCCGGAAAGCTGCTCGCTCGTCTGCGCCGAGCTCGATCACTTCGGTCATCCCCGACGTTCGCACGCGTTCGATCGCCCGCGCGTTCTCCTCCGCCGCAATACTGTTGGCATAGGCCGTGGCTTCGTTCATCGCCCTGGCGAGTTGCCTGCGTACCCCGCCCGGCAAGGACTCCCAAAAACGCAAATTGGCCAGCACTGCGTAGCCGAGATAGCCGTGGCGCGACAGCGTGACATAGGGCTGCACTTCGTGCATGCGCTGGGTATAGAGATTCGAGTGTGGATTCTCGGTGCCATCGACGACGCCGGCCTTGAGGGCCTGGTACACCTCCGAGAAGGCCATCACTTCGGGCTGGGCGCCGAGGGCCCGCATCTGTTCGTACAGCGTGCGGGACGACTGGATGCGCATGCGCAGTCCGCGCAAGTCCTCCGGTCGGCGGATCGGCCGGTTGGCGGAGAAGGACTTGAAGCCATTGTCCCAGAAGGCCAGGCCCTTGATGCCCCGTACCTCGAGCGATTCGAGCAGTTCGTGCCCGACTTCGCCCCCGGTCACACGATGCAGTTGCGCCTCGTTGTCGAACAGGAAGGGCAGGTCGAAGACCTCGAAGCTGTGGATCCCGAGGGGACTGAACTTCGCCAGCGAGGGCGCGATCATCTGCACCGCACCGAGTTGCAGCGCCTCGAACTCCTCCTTGTCCTTGTACAGGCTGCTGTCCGGATAGACCTCGACCCGCACCGCGCCGCCGGTGTACTTCTCGGCCAGTTCCTTGAAGCGCTGGGCGGCCTTGCCCTTGGGCGTACCGACCGCCACGACATGGCTGAACTTGAGGACGATCGGCTCCGCCGCGCGGGGCAGCGAGGTCATCGCCGACAACAGGATCGCAAACAGGATTCGCATCGCTCGCCGGGAATTGTCGGCCGGATACCTGAACACCGGCCAATGACTGCCAATTCTGTGCGCGTCGTGCCCGGATCGCCAAATCGGCAAGGAGCGTAGAGTTTACCGCCGTAGCCGAAGCCCTCGTCGGCTCGTGCGCCCCAGGAGACGATCGATGACGACGCCCACCGTCGCCCTGCCCCCGCTGGGCCAACCCGCCGCCTGGCGCTGGCGGCTGCCTTATCTGCTGCTGGCGCTGTTCATCGGCGCGATCCTTTCTCTGGTCTGGCTGGTACGCAGCAACGACCTCGAAGAGCAAAGAGCGACGCTGATCAGCGATGTGCTGTGGATGGAGCAGAACCTGCGCTTCCAGCTCGAGAAGAACGCCGACCTGCTGGGTGAACTGGCGCCCGAACTGCTCGGACGGGACGGCATGAGCTACAACGCCGCGGCCCGCGCGATGCGCCTGATCCAGCCCGGCAATCCGGTCGTGCAGGTGATCTGGATCACGCCCGACGGCACCATCGGCGGCGCCATGCCGCGCCTGGAGGTGATGCCGCCGCCGGCTGGCGAGACCAAGGCCAGCGCCGAGCTGCCGTCCAGCGCCCTGGTTCGCCTCGCCGCGGCGAGCGGTCGCGCGGTGTTCGGCCCGGTGTTCGAGGCGATCGACAACGATGTCCGCTTCGCGGTGTACGTCCCCTATTACCGCGGCAGCGAGTTCGCCGGCGTCGTGGTCGGCGTGCATTCGCTGCGCGATCTGGTGAATCGCGAGGTGCCGTGGTGGTTTTCCGAGCGCTACGAACTGAGCATTCTCGATGCCACCGGCCGCGAAATCGTGTCGAAGTCGAAGGTCGATGCACTGGCAACCAAGATGGAATATCAGATCCCGCTCGATCCACCGGGTCGCGGCGTGTCACTGCGGGTTCGCCCCTACCGCGCCCAGGTCCGCTGGGTCGCCGTGCTGCTCAGCGGGGCGATCGCGCTGCTCGCCGCCGGCGTGGTGTGGAGCGTATGGCAATTGCGCCGGCACATGGTGCGGCGCCAGGCCGCTGAGCTGGCACTGCGCGAGGAATACGCCTTCCGCCGCGCGATGGAGGATTCGCTGCTGACCGGTCTGCGCGCCCGCGACATGGACGGGCGGATGGTCTACGTCAATCCCGCGTTCTGCCGCATGGTCGGCTTCAGCGCCGACGAACTGATCGGCCACGCGCCGCCGATGCCGTACTGGGACCCGGACGAACTGGCCAGAACCCAGGCCCTGCACGAGTACATCCTGGCCCGCGGCACCACCGGCGACGGCGTCGAGGTCCAGCTCAAGCGGCGCAACGGCGAACGCCTGGACGCACTGATCTTCGAAGCGCCGCTGATCGACGCCCAGGGACGTCAGACCGGCTGGATGGGATCGGTGCTCGACATCACCGAGCAGAAGCGGGCTCGCCACCTCGCCCGCCAGCAGGAGGAGCGGCTGCAAGCGACCTCGCGACTGATCACGATGGGCGAGATGGCATCGACCCTGGCCCACGAACTGAACCAGCCGCTGACCGCGATCGCGAGCTATGCCACCGGCTGCCTGAACCGGCTCGACCAGGGCGTGATGGACCCGGGCGAGATGCGCAACGTGCTCGGCAAGCTCGGAAAGCAGGCACAGCGCGCAGGCCAGATCATCCGCCGCGTGCACGACTTCGTGCGGCGCAGCGAGCCCAAGCGGGAACGACTCGACCTCAACGCCATCGTGCGCGAATCGATCGGGCTGGTCGAGCCGGACGCGCGCAAGCGCGCGGTCGACATCGCAGTCACGCTGACCGAGCCGCTGCCCTTGACCTACGCCGACCCGGTGATGGTCGAGCAGGTCGCGATCAACCTGATCCGCAACGGCATGGATGCGATGAAGGAAATTCCGGCAAGCCGTCGCCGGCTGATGGTCAGCACGGCGAGCAGCGGACAGGAGGTGGCGATCCGCGTCGTCGACCACGGCAGCGGCATTCCACCGGAACTCGCGCGCAAGTTGTTCGAACCCTTCTTCACCACCAAGAGCGAAGGCATGGGCATGGGACTCAACATCTGCCGCTCGATCGCCGAGCTGCATCACGGGCGCCTGGTGTTCGAGGACAATCCGGACGGTGGTACGATCTTCACGTTGTGGCTGCCGAGTTCCGACCCATGAATCAGCCCCCCCTCGCCCACATCGTCGACGACGACGAAGCGATCCGCGACGCGCTCGAATGGCTGTTCGAGACCCGCGGCGTGGCCTGTCGCGGCTGGTCGTCGGCGGAAGCCTTTCTCGATGCCTGGCAAGCGGAATGGCGGGGCTGCATCGTGCTCGACATCCGCATGGACGGCATGAACGGGCTGGCCTGCTTCGACGCATTGCGCGAACGGGCATGCACGCTGCCGGTGATCTTCCTGACCGGCCACGGCGACGTGCCGATGGCGGTGTCGGCGCTGAAGAACGGGGCCTTCGACTTCGTCGAGAAGCCGTTCAACGACAACGATCTGGTCGATCTGGTCGAAAAGGCGCTGGAGGCGGACGCCCGCAAGCAGGCACAACTCGCCAACCGCGATACCGTCGCTCAGCGGCTGGGAAAGCTGACCGCACGCGAATCCGAAGTGATGGAATTGATCCTGGCCGGCAAGTACAACAAGGTGATCGCGGACCGGCTCAACATCTCGATGCGTACGGTCGAGGTGCACCGCGCCCGGGTATTCGAGAAGATGGGTGTGCGCTCGGCGGTCGAACTGGCCCAGGCGCTGGCTGCCAGCGGCCTCAGGGAATCCCGCGAAGACGAGTGAGCACGCCGGCCGGGGGTCGCCACGAAGGCACCAGCCCGATCTCGTCGGCGGCACAGGCAATGGCCGCGTCGATGCCGAGTTCGGCCACCCAGCACGGCCGCCCGTGCAGCCTCAGCACCGGCAGTCTGGCGCGCATCCACGGCGGCACACCGGCCTCCTGAGCAAGTGCCTTGAAGGCTCGCGACGGCCCGCCGGCATGCGGCCGCAGACGATCACCGTCGGTGCGTGCCGAGATCGTGATGCGGTCACCGAGTACCCGCGGCGACAGCCCCTGCCCGTGGGCACGATCGAAGCGGATCTCACCGCCGCCCCAGGGAAGACACGCCTCGCCGTGCCACTGCACCGATGCCTGCTGGCGCGTCGGCACGACCGGCTGCAGCCAGAAGCGACCGCGGTAACGACACAGTTCAGTATCGCCCAGATCGACGCACAGGGACCGCCCGGCGTCCGACCCGGCGAGTTGGCGCACCGACTCCGCCAGGCGCGCGTGGGCTGGCGAGCGGAGACCGAGGGCGTGGATGCGCCAACGCAACAGATTGCATAGGCGCGCCGGATCGAGATCACCCAGCCCCGCGCTCGACGCCGACACCTCGTCGCCCGCGAGCGTGCGCCAGTCGATCGCCGCCAGTTGCTCGAGCAAGCGGTCGCCCTCGCGAAATCGTTCGGCGGCCGCGGCAAGCCGTTCGGCAACGGCCGGAAATCGCCCCTGGATGGCGGGCATCAGCACGTTGCGGACATGATTGCGGTCGAATGTCGTGCAGCGGTTGCTCTCGTCCTCGACCCACGACAGACCGTGACCGTGCGCCCACGCTTCGATGTCGGCACGCCGCAGGCCGAGCAGCGGGCGCAGCACGACGGCGGTGTCCGGCCGCGATTCGCAGGCAGCCATGCCGCCGGCGCCGCGCAGGCCGCAGCCGCGCAGCAATCGATAGAGGACCGTTTCCGCCTGATCGTCGGCATGGTGGGCAAATGCCAGGACGTCGGCCGGCTCGTGCGCCAGCGCCGCCAACCGCGCCGCCCGGGCGGCCGCTTCGAGCCCTTCGCCATCGGGTCGCACGTCGACCCGGCGAATCGCGCACGGCACGCCCAGGCGCGCGCACAGGGCGGCGCAGAAATCCGCCCAGTGCCCGGCATTGGGGCTGAGACCGTGATCGACATGGCAGGCGGACAACGCGATCGGGCGATCGCGGCAAATGCGGTGCAGGGCGTGCAGCAGCACCACCGAGTCGACGCCGCCCGAGAGCGCGACGCAGACCCGCCCCGATTCGACGCGATGCCGTGCGAGACTGGCCCGGACCGCGGCCGGCGGATCAGCGGGGCGCGACTTCCTTGAACCGGCCATAGGCCATCAGCCGCTCGTGACGCTTGGCCAGCAGTTGATCGACCGGCAGTTCGCCGAGTTGACGCAGGGCGTCCGCGATCGCCTTGCGCAGGCTCTGTGCCATCGACGCGTGGTCGCGATGGGCGCCTCCGACCGGCTCGTTGACCACCTTGTCGATCATGCCCAGCGACTTGAGCCGGGCTGCGGTGATGCCCATCGTCTCGGCTGCTTCGGCGGCCTTCTCCGCACTCTTCCACAGGATCGACGCGCAGCCTTCCGGCGAGATCACCGAATAGGTCGAGTACTGCAGCATCTGCACCTGGTCGCCGACCGCAATCGCCAGCGCGCCGCCCGACCCCCCTTCGCCGATGATCGTGCAGATCAGCGGCACCTTGAGTTCCGCCATGACATACAGGTTGTGGCCGATCGCTTCTGACTGGCCACGCTCTTCGGCGCCGATGCCCGGATAGGCGCCCGGGGTGTCGACGAAGGTGAAGACCGGCAGATTGAACTTCTCGGCGAGGCGCATCAGGCGCATCGCCTTGCGATAGCCTTCGGGCCGCGGCATGCCGAAGTTGCGGTAGATCTTTTCCTTGGTGTCGCGCCCTTTCTGGTGGCCGATGACGATGCAGGACTGGCCGTTGAATCGTGCCAAGCCGCCGATGATCGCCTTGTCGTCGGCAAACGCGCGGTCACCGTGAAGTTCCTGGAAATCGGTGAAGATGTGGCGCAGGTAGTCGAGCGTGTAGGGGCGTTGCGGATGGCGGGCGACCTGGGCGATCTGCCACGGCGTGAGCTTTGCGTAGATGTCCCGGGTCAGCGTCTGGCTCTTCTTCTCGAGCCGGGAAATCTCTTCCGAGATATCCACCGCCGAATCGTCCTGAACGAAGCGAAGTTCTTCGATCTTGGCCTCAAGTTCGGCGATCGGCTGCTCAAAATCGAGGAAAACGTTTTTCATCAGGACACGTCCGGAAACAAAGCGTGTCATTCTACACCTTGCGCGGCACGCTCATCAGCGCCATCGGCACCGGACTATAATCGCCGCACATCGCCACTTCGGAAGCACGCCGTGAGCCAGCCCCTGTTCCAGTCCAGCATCGCCAGCCTGCCGCTGGTCGGCCGCGGCAAGGTACGTGACATCTACGCGGTCGACGACCAGCGCCTGCTGATCGTCACCTCCGACCGACTGTCCGCGTTCGACGTGGTGCTGCCGGACCCGATCCCGGGCAAGGGCGTGGTGCTGACCGCGATGGCGTGCTTCTGGTTCGAGCGACTCGCCCACGTCATTCCGAATCAGCTGACCGGTATCGCGCCCGAGGACGTGGTGACTGCCGGCGAGCGCGAGCAGGTGGCCGGACGCGCGCTGGTGGTCAAGCGCCTGCGGCCGCTGCCGATCGAGGCGGTGGTCCGCGGCTACCTTATCGGTTCCGGCTGGAAGGATTATCGCGAAACCGGCACGGTCTGCGGCGTCGCCCTGCCACCCGGGCTGCGCCAGGCGTCGAGGCTGCCGCAGCCGATCTTCACCCCGGCGACCAAGGCCGAGGCCGGCGACCACGACGAAAACGTCAGCTTCGATCAGGCCAGCGCGCGTTGTGCGGCGACCCTGCCGAACGGCGCCGCACTCGCCGCCGAGGCACGTGACGCCGCCCTGTCCCTATATGGCGAGGCCTCTGCCTATGCCTCCGGCCGCGGCATCATCATCGCCGATACCAAGTTCGAGTTCGGCATCGACGCACACGGCACGCTGCACCTGATCGACGAGGCGCTGACACCGGACTCGTCGCGCTTCTGGCCGGCAGAGAGCTACCGGGAAGGCATCAGCCCGCCATCGTTCGACAAACAGTATGTCCGTGACTACCTCGAGACGCTGGACTGGAACAAGCGCGCACCGGGGCCGAAGCTGCCCGACGAGGTGATACGGGCGACCGCCGCCAAGTATGCCGACGCATACGCGCTGTTGACCGGCAAACGCCTGTCCTGACAAGGGATTTCCCGCCGAACGGCAGGAAACTTCCGCCCCCTCCCGACGGTCTCAATGACGTCGTTCGAGCAGAGGGAGAATGTCATGGACAAGCCTTTTCATTCACTCGACCGCCATTTCGATGTGCCGCGGATCGCGCTGGTCGAGCACAGCCGGCCATTGGCCTGGCTGAGGGCGGGCTGGCAGGACCTGGTCCGCAGCCCGGCCGCCAGCCTCGCCTACGGTATCGTGTTCGCAGCGCTTGGCTACCTGATCATGGCCTATGCCATCGACAAGCCCTACCTCGGCACGGCAGCCGTTTCGGGCTTCATGCTGATCGGCCCGATCGCGGCCGCCGGCCTCTACGAGATCTCGCGGCGCCACGAAGCCGGCGAGCCGGCCGGCCTCTTCCAGTCGCTGTCGGGTCTGCGCGGACATCGGGACGGACTGTTCACCTTCGGCATCATGCTGGCGTTCCTGCTGATCGTGTGGGAGCGCCTGTCGGCGATGCTGTTCGCACTGTTCTATCGCGGTGACATCCCGGACGTGTCGAACTTCTACAGTCACGTGCTGTTCTCGGGCGACTACGTGTACTTCATCGTCGCCTACCTGGTGATCGGCGGTGCGCTCGCGGCGCTGGTGTTCGCACTGACTGCGGTCGCAGTGCCGATGGTCATGGACCGCGACACCGACACGATCACCGCGATGATGACGAGCCTGCGGGCGATGGGCACCAACCTCGGGGCGATGGCGTCATGGGCGGTGATCATCGTCCTGCTGATGGCGATCTCGTTCGCGACCAAGATGATCGGCATGGTCGTCCTGCTGCCACTGCTCGGCCACGCCACCTGGCACGCATACCGCGACCAGGTCGAGCGCTAGCGGCAGGACTGCTGCCGCGGTACCGGGCGTCAGCCGCGAAGGGTCGACAGCGCCTCGGCGTGACGCGCCGAGGCGCGCGTCAGCATCGCCTGCAGTTGCTCGCCGTCGATCCGGCCGAGCGCCTCGTCGGTCAGCGCGTCACGGGAGATGCCCCCCAAATCCTCGAACGGATCGGGTGTCTCGGCGCTGACGACGCCGATATAGAGCACGTCGGACAGGCTGCGGGGCGGCCAGCCCTCGAAGTACAGTTCCGCCTCCTCGACGGCATCGGCGACGCCCTCCGGGGTGCCCAGGGCAATCAGCACGTCGCGCGAGATCCGCGGATTCCAGTAGCGGATCAGGTCGGCGAGTTCACCATCCTCGGCGATCAATTCCGGAAAATCGGCAACCCGGGCCAACAGGTAGAAGCTGCCGAGCTTATGCACCAGGCCGGCGTAGAGGGCCTGGTCCGGCGGCACGCCGGGCACATCGGCGGCGATCGCCCAGGTCAGCGCCGCCACCTCGATCGTATGCCGCCACAGCTGATCGGCCTCGGCGCGCACGCGGGCATCGACCGACTGGGTGATCTGTCGCGCCACCAGCGCCAGCGCCATTGGACGGATCGCCGCGGTGCCGACCAGCAGCACTGCGCTGCGCACGTCGGCGATCGGCCTGTCGCCGCGGTGGTACATCGCCGAGTTGGCCAGTCGCACGACATGCGCAGCCAGCAATGGTTCGACCGAGATCAGCCGCGAGACCTCGTCGATCCCGCTCAACGGGTCGTCGAGCACGCGCTTGATGCGCACGCACAGCTCCATGCTGGTCGGAAAATCGAGGTCGCCGCTGGCCAGTTCCGCTTCCATGCGACGGTAGAAACGCCGACTGCGCTCGCTGATGTGCTGCTCGCTCATAGCTGCTCCTTGAATTTCGCGTGGGCGCCCCGCATCTGGGAACACGCCGCGATCCCTGTTTTTCGGCACAATGAGCCTCAACTTGCGCAATTCCCGAATCCGGACCCTCCATGACCAATCCCCTGCTCGACTTTTCCGCCCTGCCTCGCTTTGACCTGATCGCCCCCGAACACGTCGAACCGGGCATCTCCGAGGTCCTCGCCACGCTGCGAAGTCTGGTGGGCGAACTGCAACGACTGCCGCTTCCCGGCTGGGACAATTTCGTCGCGCCGCTCGAAGCTGCCGGTGAGTCGCTCGATCGGGCGTGGGGCGTCGTCGCCCACATGCACGGCGTCATGGATCTGCCGGACTGGCGCGACGCCTACAACAGGATGCTGCCGGAGGTCACCCGCTTCTACGCCGAGCTCGGCCAGAACCTGGCGCTGTTCGAGCAATACCGAAAGATTCGCGACGGCGCCGAGTACGCAGCGCTGAATCCGGCCCGTCAGCGCATCATCGACAACGCGATCCGCGACTTCCGGCTGTCGGGTGCCGAACTCGACGACGCGCACAAGCCGCGCTTTCAGGCGATCCAGGAGCGTCTGTCGGCGCTCGCGGCGAAGTTCTCGGAGAACCTGCTCGACGCCAACAACGCCCACGCGGAATGGGTCGAAGACGAGGGCGGCCTCGCCGGCCTGCCGCCAGACGTCATCGCGGCAGCCCGCGCCGCGGCCGAAAAGGAGGGCCGTGCGGGCTGGAAGTTCACGCTGCACATGCCTTCCTACCTGCCGGTGATGCAATATGCCGACGACCGCGAGCTGCGCGCGCGCATGTACCGCGCCTACGGCACCCGCGCCGCGGAATTCGGCAAGGCAGAATGGGACAACACCGCCAACATCCGCGAGATCCTCGAGCTGCGCGCGGAGGAAGCCCACATGCTGGGGTACCGCAACTTCGCCGAGGTGTCGCTGGTGCCGAAGATGGCCGACTCGCCCAAGCAGGCGCTCGACTTCCTGCACGATCTCGCCCGTCGCGCCAAACCCTTTGCCGAGCAGGACCTCGCCGAGCTGCGAGACTTCGCGGCCACCGAACTCGGCGTCGACCAGCTCGAGCCGTGGGACATGGCCTGGGCCTCGGAGAAGCTCAAACACACCCGCTACGAGTTCTCCAACGAAGTGGTTCGCCAGTACCTGCCTGAACCGAAGGTCCTGGAAGGGCTGTTCGGTGTCATCGAACAGCTCTACGGCGTCTCGATCGAGGCCGACCAGACATCGACCTGGCATCCGGACGTACGCTTCTTCCGCATTCAGCGCGACGGCGAACTGGTGGGCCAGTTCTTCCTCGATCTCTATGCCCGCGACACCAAGCGCGGCGGTGCCTGGATGGGCGAATTGCTCAATCGGCGACCACGCCCGGGCGGCCTGCAGGCGCCCGTTGCCTATCTGGTATGCAACTTCACCCCGCCGGTGGGCAATCAGCCCGCGCGCTTCACCCACGACGAAGTGATCACGCTGTTCCACGAGTGCGGCCACGGGCTGCATCACCTGCTCACTCGGGTCGAAGAGCCGGCGGTATCGGGCATCCACGGCGTCGAGTGGGACGCAGTCGAGTTGCCGAGCCAGTTCATGGAGAACTTCTGCTGGGAGTGGGCAGTGCTGAGGGACATGAGCAGCCACGCGGCCACCGGCGACACCCTGCCACGGGAACTGTTCGACCGAATGATCGCCGCGAAGAATTTCCAGAGCGGCATGCAGACGGTGCGCCAGCTCGAATTCGCCCTGTTCGACCTGATGCTGCACAGCGATCCGGACGGCAAGATCGACGCAATGGCGGTGATCAGGCAGGTCCGCGACGAGGTGGCGGTGATTCATCCACCGTCATGGCACCGCTTTCCCCACAGCTTCAGCCACATCTTCGCCGGCGGCTACGCCGCGGGCTACTACAGCTACAAGTGGGCCGAGGTGCTGTCGGCCGACGCCTTCGCGGCTTTCGAAGAAGCCTCGGAACGCTCCGGCACCGTGCTCGATCGCGCCACCGGCGAGCGCTTCTGGTCCGAAATCCTGGCGGTCGGCGGCAGCCGGCCGGCCATCGAGTCATTCCGCGCGTTCCGCGGGCGGGATCCCGAACCAGATGCATTGCTGCGGCATAGTGGGATGTTGGTCGAGGCTGCCTGAACACCGTGCGGGCGGTCGCCGGCACCGTTCGTGGAGAACTGGCCATGCGCACACTGCTTCTTGCTGCCCTGCTGCTGACGTCCATCGCCCAGGCCCAGACCTACGTCTGGATTGACGAAAACGGCCAAAAGCACTATTCCGACCAACCGCCACCGCCCTCGGTGCAGCACCAGCAGCGGCGCTTCGGCCCGAACGGTGCGGCGCGCACGCAGCCGTACCGCGTGCGCGAGGCTGCCCGCAGCCATCCGGTGACGCTCTACACCGGCGATTCCTGTCCACTGTGCGACGACGCGCGCAAGTTGCTGAAGGCGCGCGGCGTGCCATTCACCGAGAAGAAGGTCGGCAGCCAGGAGGAACTCGATGCACTGACCGAGCGCTTCGACGGCAACGGCCTGGTGCCCTCGATCGAGGTCGGCAGCGCGAAGTTCGCCGGCTATATCGATGAGCGCTGGCACGCCTTGCTCGACGACGCCGGCTACCCGAAAGAACTCAAGGGATTGCAGTAGCCGGGGACCGGCCGTCCCCGATCAGTCTTGACAGGCTCGTGTCGGCACCTATCGTACACCTCAAGGCGTAATAAATTGGGCCGATGGACAAGACATTCTTCGCGCTGTCGCACCCCACGCGGCGGGCTCTGCTCGAGCGCCTCGCCGGCGGCGATCTGACCATCGGCGAGGCGGCCGACGGCCTAGGCGACAGCCCTTCGCAGATCACCAAGCACGTTCGCATCCTCGAGTCTGCCGGCCTGGTGGCCCGCCGGCGCGAGGGTCGAACGCATCGCCTGCGCTTCAATGCCGGACCGATCGACGAGGCCCTCGGCTGGCTCGGCCGCCAGCGGGCGTTCTGGGACGGGCGCCTGGACGCCCTGGCCGACTACCTCGACGGACAGGATCGCCGCGATGGATGATCGAATCGCTCGCGACGTGCTCGAACTGGCGCTCCACCGCGTGTTCGCTCACAGCCGCGAACGCGTCTTCGACGCCTGGAGCCGTCCGGACGCACTGATGGCCTGGATGGGCCCATCGGCCTCGATCCATGCGGTGCGGGTCGAGACGGATTTTCGCGAAGGCGGACACTATCAGATCACTTTCGACAGCGGCGATGGCGGATTGCGACGCGTCCGTGGCCGCTACCTGACGATCGACCGGCCCAGGCGACTGGCGTTTTCGTGGATCTGGTGCGAGGCTTCACCGGCGGATGAAGTCGAGACCACGGGTATCGTCGATTTCGCCGAGCATCCGCACGGCACGTGCATCCACCTGCGCCACTTGCGGTTCACGAGCGAGCACGAGCGGCGGCGTCACGCAGACGGCTGGCGCGGCACGCTCGACAAGCTGGCAGGACACCTCGACGATGGACATCGATGACCACGATTGGCCGGGCACGGCGATCGCCTTCCTCACCGATCTGTCAGAAAACAACAACCGGTCCTGGTTCGACGCCTGCAAGCACCGCTATCGCGAAGCGGTAGCCGCACCGGCCGCGCGTTGTCGCGACGAGCTGACGGTGCTGCTCGAAGGAGCCGCCGGATGCCCCATGGACGGGCGGATCTTTCGGCTGGCGCGCGACATGCGGTTTGCCAGGCCCGACGACCCGCCCTATCACCCCTGGTTGCGGATGGCGTTCCGGGCACCCCACCGGGCGACTGCCTGCTATCTATCGATCGAACCTGCGGGCGTCCGCTTCGGTGTCGGCGTGATCGCATTCGACAAGGCCCTGTTGACGGCCTGGCGCAACGCCGTGGCGAGCCCGGCCGCCAGCGCGCTGGCGCCGGCGGAACAAAGACTGATCGATGCCGGCTGGCGGATCGACCCGCCCGAACTGCGTCGGCTGCCGCGCGGCCTCGACGCCGACGGTGCTCCCGCGCGCTGGCTCCGCTACAAGCAGTTCAGCGCGTGGAGGCACACATGCGGCAGTCCGTTCCGTTCGCGCCGCGACTTGCAGACCTGGTGCGTCGCGGCCGCCGAAGACGCACGTCCTCTTTCAGACTGGCTGGGGCATCATTTGCCGGCCGCCGACTGTGCCGGCCGCCCCGGCAATGGAGCATGAACGTGGCCTACGACGAATACCTCGCCGACCGTATCCGCCAGCAACTCGACCAGCGCCACCAGCCGTATCAGGAGAAGCGCATGATGGGCGGCCTGTGCTTCATGGTCGACGACAAGATGTGCATGGGCGTCAGCGACGATCGCCTGATGGTACGGGCCGATCCCGACGACTACGCCCGGCTGTTGCGCCTGCCCGGTGCCGGCGTGATGAATTTCACCGGACGACCGTTGAAGGGATTCCTGTTCGTCGAGCCGGCCGGCATCGACCGCGACGAGGATCTGTCCGGCTGGGTGCAGCGCTGCCTCGACTACAACCCAAAAGCACAGCGCAGCGCTCGGCGGCAGAAGAAGCGGCCCTGAACGGTGCACATGCCACCGACCCCACCGATCGGCTCCTGCGCCGAATCCCCGGCCGTCCCCACGTGCACGGCAGACCCGGTGATCGGTCGGTACACTCGTGAAGTCACGCCGCTGGCCATCGGTGCGGCCGGCCGGTCGGAACCGGCCTCGGCTCCGGCAGCATCGCGCTCACCGTGACTTGATTGCGGCAATTGCGCCAACGGCAGGCGTGCTTGTGCGATTCCCATCGAGTGGAATCTGCTGGATTCGGCCGATTCGCCGACGAATCATTCATTTGCGGCCGGGCAACGGGCGCGCCGCCATCCCTGCCGCGGCCCGGCCTTCACTTTCCAGTCGTTGCCGGCCGGGCTGACACCATCGCCGTCCGTCGGATCAAGCCGATGCTGCCGTCGCCTGTCGCCACGACGTGGGGCAAGCCACCCATTCGCGGGAAAAATTCCCCAGCCTTCCCCAATCTTCACCCTGTCGGGTCAATTGACCCAAGCCAATGAGCGGACACCGCTTCGGCAAAGGCCAGAACCGAACTCGTACATGCTGCAGATGACGAAGACAACCAATTGATACTTATGAACTTTCATTGATCCAAAGGCCCGACCGGGGGGCATGCCGAAAGGCGTCCGTCGCGGACCGGCGAGCGCAGAGGGCCATCTGCCCCGCGTCCGAGCGGCGTCGGTTCGCGTACATGTTTCGAACGGCGCGGCACCTGGCCAGATCGTGTTGCAGTTCCACATGAAATCGCTGGCCGACTTGCGTATCAACGATCTTCGGGATGCGTCGGCGCAGCATCGATGCATCAGGTACGCAAGTTGCTCCGTGTTGGGTAACGGAGCCGCCCGCAGGGCAGCCGGGCAGGACAAGGAGAACGAGATGGATGCGATCAGTGCCAGACAGCAGCTTCGTGACGACAATTCCCGCTACGCCGGTACCGGTGGTGTCAGCGCCGGCAACGCGAACCTCGGATTTCGTCCGGCCTTCCGCGACCGCGTCACCGCCCGCGTCTATCTGTCATGCTTCGCCGACGGCCGCGCCGCGCCGTTTCATCTGGTCGATGGGCTGCCGCCAGAGGTGGTCGAGGACCGGGATGCGACCGGCCATGTCACGCGGATCAAGGCGAGCCTCGAGTCGGGATTTGTCCGCATGGGCCAGTTCTTCACCCGCGCTGAAGCCTGCGCCCTGGTCGGAGCCGCTCACTGAGCGCCACGACAGCGCTGGCGGGCATCGGTGGTGGCCACACGGCCGCCACCGGCCCGCGGATTGCGGCTACGGCGCCGTGTAGGTGACGCGATAGATCGCGCCGGCGAAGTCGTCACTGATCAACAGCGAGCCGTCCTTCATCACCGCCACGTCGACCGGACGCCCACGATAGATGCCATTCTCGTCGAGCCAGCCCTCGGCGAACACCTCGGTCTGGTCGGCGGTCCCGTCCTCCTTGAGGCTAGTGAACAGGACCCGCGCGCCGACGGGCTCGGTCCGATTCCAGGAGCCATGCTGGGCTGAGAAGATGCCACCGCGATACTTTTCCGGGAACATATTGCCGGTATAGAAGCTCAGGCCCAGATCGGCCGCATGCGCGACCGTCAGCACCTGCGGATCGGTGATGTTGTCGGGCAGCGGATCCTTGTCGTATTCGGATTCGGTGATGCGAGTCTCACCCTGCTTCCACGGATAGCCGAAGAACTGGCCGGGCCCGGTGGCACGGTTGATCTCGCCATTCGGAATGTCGTCGCCCATGCCGTCGGTCTGGTTGTCGGTGAACCACAAGGAGCCGTCCTTCGGGTTGAACGCCATTCCGACCGAGTTGCGGATGCCGGTCGCGAACACCTCGCGGTCACTGCCGTCGAAGGCATTCATGCGCACGATGCCGCCGATGCCCCATGTCTTGTAGAGCTCGAGCTTGTCGCGAGGAGGCACGTTGAACGGCTGCCCAAGTGTGACGTAGAGCATGCCGTCGGGCCCGATGCGGCAGGTACGCGCGCCGTGATTGAAGGATTCCTCCTCTGGCGGAATCAGCTTGCCCTTGCCGACCACTTCGATCACCGCGACGTCCGGCCCCTCATAGAAGAATTCGGCCGCCGGGAAGTTCAGGATCCGATTGTGCTCGGCGACGATCAGGAAGCCGTTGGGCGTCCAGCACACGCCGTTGGGCACGCTGAAATTCAGTGACGGCGCGAATGACTTGACCTCGTCGGCGACACCATCGCTGTTGCGATCGGTGACCGCCCAAACGGCTGTCTTGCGCGTTCCGACGAAGAGCATGTTGGTACTCGGCGCGACTGCCATGTGGCGCGCGTCGGGGACGACCGCGAACAGATCGATGCTAAAGCCCGGCGGCAGCTTCACCCGCTTGAGGTTGTCGCGGATGGCATCGGCGTTTCGCCCGCTCTGCGCCACCACCGGAATATTGAGATCGGTGGTGGCAACCTTGAACTTCTTCAGTTTCTCGATGTTCTGCTGCGCCATCGACGGCGCCGCAACCGCAAGAAAGGCACCGAAGGCGAGCGCAAGGCGCGCCGGGAACGGGAATCGGATCGGCATCGTTGTCTCCTGATGTAGTCGCGTCGATGACGGCGCCGCATCGAGCGCTTGTGGCCATGCCCGCGCAATGGCTCGCGACGGGCCGCGCCGGGCTTGCAAGCTCAACTCGGGAGGCGGAGTTCGATGTGATCCGCTGTTGCACGCGCCGCGGGCACCTGACCTGCCCTGGCGCATGAATCTGCCTCCCGCATTTCTCGTTGTTCGCTTCACGCGTCATGCGGGTGACTTCGTTCTAGGCGACCGGGCAGGTGATTACAAGGACCGGTCAGGCAATGGCGTGCGCCGCCGCCGGCCGGCGGCCACATCGAATCAGCCTGCGGATTCCCCGACGTAGATCTCGACGCGACGATTCTGCGCCCGCCCGCCGGCAGTCTCGTTGCTGGCCACCGGCTGGCGCGAGCCACGGCCGGAAATGGCGATGCGGCCGGCATTGACGCCACGATCGACGAGAAAATCGCGGGCACTGGCGGCACGGCGCTCGGACAGGGGGTCGTTCACGCTGTCGCTGCCGGTGCTGTCGGTGTGACCGATGATGCGCACTGTCGTTGCCGGATTCTGGTGCAGGGTCTCGGCGAAGCGCGACAGGATCGGGCGCATTTCCGGCCTGATCACCGCCTTGCCGACGTCGAACGAGACGTCGCTCGGGATGTCGAGCTTCAACTGGTTGTCCTCGGTGCGACTGACGTCGACACCAGAGCCGGCTGCCGCCTCGGCCATGGCCTGGCGCTGCGCTTCCATGCGCTGGCTCCAGATATAAGCGCCGAGTGCACCGATGCCGGCGCCGATCGCCGCATCGCGTCCGACCTTGTCGCTGCCGGTGGCACTGCCGATCACGGCGCCGCCAACCGCACCGCCGACGGCCCCGATGCCGGCGTTGCGCTGGCTTTCACTGACATTGGCACAGGCTCCGAGCCCGAAGACGATCGAAATCGCAAGAGCGGTTCGCTTGAACATGATGACCTCCTGATTGATGTGCCGGCACCTGCAAATGGCTGCCGCAAGGATTGTTTGTGCCCGGTCGCGGCGCCGCGTGCCTGAATTCGCCTCGCGCACCACTCGATTGCAGATTAGTGTGGCCGCAGGAACCGATCTGTCCGACAAACCCTGCTTGGCCTGTAGGGTTGCTCCTGCGCCGGATTTCGCGAGCACAGAGCTTGCGCATGACCATGCATCGCGGCAAGCGTCGAGTCGCAAGCAATCGTTTCCGAAGATTCCAAGGATCTGGTCCGATGCTGCATGCGGCCGGCGGCGCCGACTGCCCGACCCGTACCGACCGGCCGCTCGACGAGCCCCGTGGCGCGCGCCACGGCGCTTCGACTCTCGCGCGATCACCAATCGTGATCCCGGCAGCACCGTGCCATGATGGCGTCGCCAGTCGTTCTGGCGGCTACACATGTCGAAACCGTCGGCGGAGGCGATCGGCCCCCATTGTGAATTACGTCACACTTCCGGTCAGCGTTGTCCGACTGCGGCAGCGATGCCAATAGAATATCCGGCGACATTGCCAATCGGAGCCGCCGTGAGCCAGTTCAAGATCGTCTTTCGCGGCCGCACGTTGCCGGGCCACGACCGCGAGCTTGCCCGCAGGCGCCTCGTCGCCGCACTCGGTGCCGGCCCCGACGTCGCCGATCGCCTGTTCTCGGGTGCCAAGGCAACCCTCAAGGCCGGCCTTGATGCAGAGCAGGCCGAGCACTACCGAACGAAGCTCGCCGGCATCGGGATCGACGTCGAGGTCGAGCCGATCGCACCGAAACCCGCGCCAGCGCCGCCTGAGGCACTGGCCACGAGCGTCACGCCACGGGGATCCGGCCAGGGCCGGGACGCGCCCGTTGCGCCGGAAGCGGCGGCAGAACAGTCGATGACTTGCCCAAAATGCGGCCACCGGCAGCCACCCCGAACCCTGTGCCTGGCCTGCGGCGTGGACATGCCGCGCTTCGCGGCCCTGCGCGACCAGCCGGTGGCCATCGCGCCGATGCAGGAGGCACTCGGCCGCGACGCGGTCGCGTCTGCGATCCTCGCGGGCGCCGACCAGCGCGAACCGTCGCCGCCCCTGCTCGGCTTCAGTCTCGGCGGCCGGATGGGCCGGCTCGGCTACGTGGCCGGATTCCTGCTGCTGTCGTGTCTGAGCTTCTGGGGCGTGATGCTGGCGGTGACCTACACCAACGCCTTCATCGCCGGCGTGCTGCTGATCACCCTGATCGTGCCCTACCTGCGCCTGCTGGTACTGCGCTGCCACGACCTCGACTGGTCAGGCTGGTGGGTCGTGCTGTCGCTGGTGCCGATCGTCGGAATGGTGTTCTCGCTGGTGCTGCTGGCAGTTCGCGGCACACCCGACGACAACCGCTTCGGGCCCCCGGTCGAATCGGTCGGCTGGGGCAAGCTGCTCGCCTGCCTCGGTGCCTACATCGGACTGGGCGTCTTCGTCCTGCCGCTGACCCAGGACCGGATGCGCACCGACTTCGAATACCGGTTCGGCAACGGCGCCGACGCCGGAAGCCGGGCGCTCGTGGGCAACTACTCGCCGGCTCGTGACGAAATCTTCTTGTTCACACGCGACGACTGCGCACCCTGTGATCGCCGGCGCAGCGAGTTCGACCGCCTCGGCATCCGCTACGTCGAGCTGTCCCTCGAGAACGACGACGAACTCGCGCGACTACTCGCGTCGCGTCTGGATCTCGCCGAACACAGGGGCTCTCGGGCGTTGCCGATGGTCGAGGTCAACGGCACGCTGCTGGCCGGCGATCCCTCGCTGGGGATCATCAGCAGCCACTTCGACGGCCGCTGAGCGCCGAGTCGCCGCCGGCGTCCTCCGGCGCCGGGTCGATCGAGGCGCGGGGCGGGTCAAGAAGGCGGACGGAAGAGGCCATCAGGCCCCTGCCAGCGCTTCGTCGAGCGCCACCAGCAGCCGGTCGATCTCGTCTGCGCTGTTGTAGTGGAGCAGAGAGATCCGGAGCACGCCACGCGCCGGGTCCAGCCCCAGGGCCTCGAGCAGGCGCACTGCGTAGAAATGTCCGGCACCGACCATCAGGCCGCGTCGTCCCAGCGACTCCGCCAGCGCGCCGGGCGTCTGGCGATCGGACACGACGGACACGGTCGCGGCGCGGCCCGCCGGATGCGGCAAACCAAGCAGGCGGAGCGCCGGCCGCTGTCGCAGGCCGTCGATGAGGCGGCCGAGCAGCCCCGCCTCGGTGTCGTGCAGCAGCGCCCGCACCCGTTCCGGCCGACCGGCCGGGGGCGCCTCAGGGTAGTGGTGCCCGTCCAGCGCGTCGAAATAGTCGGCGATGCCGGCAGCCGCCGCCACCTGCGCGTGATCGGGCCCCGCGGGGTTCATGCGCTTGCGAACCTGATCGGCATTGAAGTAGTGGCCCTCGTTGCCCAGTTCGTCGAGCAGGTCGGGGCGCAGCACCATCAGGCCCTGGTGCGGACCGAAGGTCTTGTAGAGCGAAAAGAGGTAGGCGTCGGCGTTCAGGGTACCGGCGTCGGGAAAACCGTGGCCCGCGAAGGACACCCCGTCCACGACGCAGCGCGCGCCCCGCGCATGCACCATCGCCGCGAGTTCGGCCACTGGATTGATCTCGGCGACGATGTTCGAGCAGTGGGGAAAGCACACCAGCCGGGTCCGAGGTCCGAGCAGACCGGCCAGGGCCTCGGGCTCGAGGTGACCACTGGCCCGGTCCACCCGCCACTCGCGCACGACGACACCGTCCGCCGCAAGGCGGCGCCAGACGCCGCTGTTGGCCTCGTGATCCTGGTTGGTCACGACGATCTCGTCGCCCGCCGACAGGCAGCGCCGGAATGCCTGGGCCAGCACGTAGGTGTTCTGCGAGGTCGAGGGCCCGAAATGCAGCCAATCCGCCGGCACACCGAGGTAGCCCGCGAGCCTGCGATACGACTCGTCCATCCACTCGCCGGCCTCGCGGGAGGCGGGATAGGCGCCGTAGGGCTGTACCTTCAGGCGTCGATAGTAGGTCTCGAGCCGGCGCACGACCGGCTCGCAGGCATAGGAACCGCCCGCATTCTCGAAAAAGGCAGCCGATGCCAGCGTCGGTTCGGCAAAGGCAGGGAAGCAACTGCGAACGAATTCGAGATCCATCGACATCGGACGGCTCCTGGCGAACTTCCAGATCTTCGTAGGGCTGATCAACACCATCGGGTTCAAGCAAGGCGACGAGCTGACGTCGTCTGTCGACGAAGCCGGCGCGCGCCACCTCGCGCACCTGCACCTGGGCATCCTACCCGAGGGCGACCTCTGTCCGCGTCCGGAACGGCCCGAGCGCGAGTTCCCTTCCCGCGCCAAGCCGCGCGAAGACCATCTGCACCTGGATAGCGCGGACGGCAGCGGCAGGGTGCCAGCGCTGACGATTGCCCTCGAAACGCGATCGTCCGCCTCGCCGCTCGACCGGCGCGGTCGCGATGCGGAATGCCCAAGGCACATTGGCCACCCATCGCCGTTCGCTTCCGGCGCCGCCGCCACCAGGCGCTCCGGCATCGCCTCGAGGACAACGCGATCACGCCGTCAGAATTTCGGGCGAGTGCGCCGCTATTGCCCTTGTTCGACGCTGCATGACGCTGGCCGTGATCGCAAGGCCATTCGCGGCGCCGTTGACCATCATCACCGGGCCGTGACCCGGCGGCGCTAGGCTCGCCGGCATGAATGTCGATACGACAGGGGATGAGTGCAGGCACGCCCATCGGTGGGCCGCAACTCGTCCGAATGCATGATCCACCGCAGGCAGACATCTCGCGGTCGAGCGGCTGTGCGGCTGGCTGGCGTCTTCGTGATCGCTGGCTGTGCGCACCAGGCAGCGCCGACTCAGACCATCGAGGTCCGTGTCGAGGCCGATTCGCAGAGTTGGGCCGGGCCGCTGTCTTGTCGAGCCACCAACGCCGCCGGCTCGTGGGCGTTCTCGGCCCCGGGAACGGTCACGCTGCTGCCATCGGCATCGTCACTGCAAATCGCCTGCCAAGCGCCGGATGGCGCATCCGCCGAGCCCAGCGTCACGCCACCCGATGCGTCTTCGACGCGTCAGCGCTCGAACCAGGGGGCAGCGACCGGCGCCAAGGTGGGTGCGGGCGCAGGCGTCGCGCTGGGCATTGCCGCAGCGCCGGTCATGGGGGGTGCCTTTGCCGTGCTCATCGCGGTAGGCGCCGCCATGAAAGGCGGCGAAATCGGAGGGATCGTCGGGGCACTCGGTCGTGGCGGGCAGATCCGATATCCGAGCCCGGTGGTTCTCCATATCCGGAGCAGGCCGTCCGATCGCACCGACCAGTAGGCCGCTGGATTCCTCGCAGCTGGATTCCTCGTCACCGCAAGCGCTGTCGACAGCGCCAGGAAAGAGCGCTGCGGCGAGGCGCAGGGTCGCGTCGCGCTTGTTTGTCTTTCCCGAGGTCCCCGCCGACCGGACGGAAAGGTGACTCGCGGCAACCTCGCCTGCCGATGACGACCCGTGCAATCCCGCGCCTTCGGCGGCCGGGATGACGAGCGATCGCGCCACGATCAGCCGGCCCTGTCGCCCACCGGCCACAGCCGGCACCAGAGTGCCTTGACCGGCTCGAACGCCAGCGGCATCGCGACGCCGGCCAGCAGCGCCGCAAGCCACTCAGGCAGAGGCGGGGGACGGAAGGCGAAGGCGTCGGCCAGCGGCGCCACCAGCGTGATCGCGGCCACCGCGGCAAGAATGCCGATGATCACCGCGACGGGCACCCGCGACAGACCCGCGAACATCCCCCGCACGCCCGGCGCAGGCGAGCGGCATGAGAAGATCAATGCGGCATTGGCCGCGACCAGCGATACGAAGGTCAACGCCCGGCCCTCGGGCGCGGGCATGGCCTGGGTCTGAAGCCAGACATACTGGCCCACGACCATCGCGGTGGTCAGTGCGCCCTGAACCAGGCTGAGCCCCAGGTGGCGCGCCGACACCAGACGCTCGGTGGTCTTGCGCGGCGCCTGTGACATCAGGCCGGCCCCCCCGCGCTCCGCTTCGAACACGACCGAGCAGGCGGGGTCGATCACCAGTTCCAGAAAGGCAATGTGGATCGGAGCCAGCACCAGCGGCAGGCCGAAGATCAGCGGCAGCGCCGACAGACCGATGATGGGCACGTGCACCGCCAGCGTATAGACCAGCGCCTGCCGCAGATTGGCAAAGATGCGGCGACCGAGGCCGATGGCAGCGACGATGGCACCGAAATCGTCCTCCAGCAGGACCAGCGAGGCCGCCTCGCGAGCCACGTCGGTGCCTCGCCGGCCCATGGCGATGCCGATGTGAGCGGCACGCAATGCGGGGGCGTCATTGACACCGTCGCCCGTCATCGCCACCACTTCGCCCCGAGCCTTCAGGGCGTCGACGATATCGAGCTTCTGCTGCGGCGTGACCCGCGCGAAGACCTCGCAGGCGGCGATGCGGTCCGCCCGCATCGCCGGATCGAGCGCCGCCAGTTCCCCCCCGGTCAATACCCGCTCGGCGTCGATGCCGGCCTGGCTGGCGATGACGCGTGCGGTACGCGGATGGTCGCCGGTGATCATCACCACCCGGATACCCGCCCGGCGACATTCGGCGACCGCGTCGGGCACCTCGGGCCGCAATGGATCGGCAAGGCCCACCAGGCCGACGAAGGCGAAATCGAAGTCGTGCTGTTGCTCCGGCCAGCTCGCGGCCTGCGTGTGCTCGGCGCGCGCCACACCGAGCACACGCAGGCCGCGGTCGGCCATCTCGGCCGCGCGCTGCGCCAGGCTGGCGCGCGCCGTTGACGGCAGATGGCACAGATCCGCGATCGCCTCCGGCGCCCCTTTCGCAGCGACCACGTCCGGGCGATTCCGCTGCGGCCGCCAGAGATGGGACATGGCCGGCAGTTCCGGCGAGAGTTCGTACTCGCGAGCCAGCGTCCAGTCGGGGTGGAGGTGCTCGGTGTTCTCGAGATGATCATGGGCGAAGCGGTGAAAGGCCAGTTCCATCGCATCGTGCGGATCGATCTCGCTCGCGAGCACGGCGTATTCCAGCAGCCCGTGGAACGGCTCCGGAAGATCGGCGCCGGCCATCGCATCCGTATAGAGAATGCCGTCCTCCACCGCCAGGGCCGCGACCGACATGCGGTTGTGTGTCAGGGTGCCGGTCTTGTCAACGCACAGCACCGTCGTCTCGCCCAGGGTCTCGACCGCACTCAGGCGCCGCGCCAGCACGCTGCGACCGGCGATACGCCGCGCACCGAGGGCCAGGAAGACCACCAGAATCACCGGGAATTCCTGTGGCAGGATCCCCATGGCCAGGGTGATGCCGGCCAGCAGACCTTCCAGCCAGCCGCCACGGACGGTCCAGTGCAGCACCGCCAGGCCCAGGCACAGGCCGATTCCGATCACCGCCAGGCGACGCGTCATCGCCCCCACTTCGGACTGTAGCGGCGAGGCTTCCACCGCGATGCTCTGCAGGGATCGGCCGATGCTGCCCAGTTCGGTGGCGGCACCGGTGGCCGCGACCCGCATCAATCCCTGGCCGCGCACGATCAAGGTGCCGGCGAAGACACGGCCCTCGCCTGCGACCTTGGCCACCGCCTCGGATTCGCCCGTCAGCATCGACTCGTCGGCCGCCAGTTCGTGGGACTCGAGCACCGGGCCGTCGGCGGCCACGCGATCGCCTTCGGCCAGCAGCAGCAGGTCTCCGCGCACCACGTCGCGGCCCGCGATGCGCACCGGCCTGCCGTCGCGGATCGCCAGCGCGCGCGGGCTCGAGAGATCCCGCAGGGCTTCGAGGGCACGCTCGGTGCGGCTTTCCTGGAGGATCGTGACAAGCATGATGACCGCCACGAAGCCCAGCAGTATCCAGGCTTCGTGGGCGTCACCCATGATCAGGTAAATGCCGCCGGCGGACAGCAGCAACAGGAACATCGGCTCGCGGACCACCTCGGCGGCGATCCTTGGCAGCGTGCGCCGCAGTTGGCTGCCCAATTCGTTGGGGCCGTCGGCCGCCAGGCGGGCGAGCGCCTCGGCGCTGCTCAGGCCCGCATCCGGTCCGGCGTCGGTCGGCCGATCTTCCATCCGATTCAGACGCCCGTCATCAACCGGGCAGGCGTCCCGGACCTGCCCCAGGGTCGCCGCAAGTCGCAGCATACCGATTCTTCCGCGTACTTCCGCACACGTCTGCTGCGCACTGCATCTCCCATCCTGAACCCCCGCTCAGGCCGTGGCAGCCTCATGGCTGGGCGCGGCAAGGCATCGTTGCCGTGCACATGCACATTGGCACAGCCGCTGATCATTGTTCGCGAAACCTGCACGGTTCAAGACCCCGGCTTTGACCATACACGCCCGGCGACGTGCCGTGGCAACGGCCATCTGACGCGAATCAAGTGACGATAGGTTGCCGCCCGCAAAGTCGACGGCAGCAGGATCGACGGCGTGCCGATCAGGGCCACCCCGACGGCAACCGGTGGGCGCCGCAAGCGGTCGTGGACGCGTCCCGTTGCGAGTGCAGGCCGCGACCCGCGGTCCGTCACGCGCCGCCGCGTCCGGCGCCGAGGCCCCTGGAACGCCTCGGCCACCCGGTCTTTGACGTTCGTCACCCGATGTCGGAGCCCGGTCGCTAGCATCTCGCTGCTGCGGCCCTTCCCGGCAGCAGCGACCCAGATGGCGAGGAACCGATGATGGACACGTCCGGCAAGTACTGGCGCCCGATCCGACGCGACGAATTGCGGCCGGAGCGCATTCACGACCCTTACCGAGCTCACTTCAAGTTCGCCGACGGCACGCGCTGCCCGGATTGCGGTGCGGTGTTCGTTCATGGACGTTGGCAGTGGTCCGCACAGGCACCCGCGCATGCGGCCCTGTGCCCTGCATGCCACCGCATCCGGGACGGATTGCCCGCCGGCTACCTGACACTTTCGGGTCCGTTCGTCGCACGCCACCGTGACGAACTGGTGCGCCTGATGCGCCATCACGAGTCGCACGAGAAGAACGAGCACCCGCTCGAACGAATCATGGCCGTCGACGACCAGGACGGAAGCCTGGTGGTAACGACCACGGACATCCATATTGCTCGTCAACTGGGCGATGCACTGCACGACGCCTACAAGGGTGAGCTCGCCTATCACTACAATGAAGCGGAGAATCTGTTGAGGATCAGTTAGACGCGCTGACGGCCGCAGCGGCGGCACCCGGATCGGGACCGGACCGCCCCTGCAAACGCCCGAGATCGCGTCGATGTCGCGCGACTGGCACTGCGCCGGCCGATACCTGCCCGCGCCGACGCACGTACCTCGCCCAAAATCGGGACGAGGCGCCTCACCGACGCGCCCCCCTCAACTCGTTCAACAACTGCAACTGGATTTCCTGCACTTCCATCAGCCTGTCCCATTGATTCGACAGCAGGTGGTCCAGTTTCTGGTGCAGGTGTCGGATTTCCAGTTCGGCCTTGAGGTTCACCTGGTAGTCGCGGGCCGCACCGATGCGGTCCCGTGCCTCCTGCCGCTTCTGGCTCATCATGATCACCGGTGCCTGTAGCGCGGCGATGCAGGACAGGCAAAGGTTGAGCAGGATGTACGGATAGGGGTCGAACGGCTGCGCGACCAGCAACCAGGAATTGAGGCCCATCCATGACAGCACACCCGCCACGAACAGCGTCAGGAACTGCCGGCTGCGTCCGAAGTCGGCCATGCGATCGCCCACCCGCTCGAACAGGCTCAAGCTGGCACCGAACTCCTCCTCGGGATTGACCGACACCGTCTCCTGTCCCCGCAGACTCTCCAGCACCTCGTGCTCGAGTTGCGTCAGCTCACCCTTCTCTGCCTTCAGAACGGACTCGACATACTGCTGCTGGTAGCGCTGCAGGTCGTCGATGCAGACCCAACCCTCGGGCTCCCAGTTCCCCCGCTCGGAGGCGATCAGTCTGGCCACGGCTTGGCGGACGCTCGATGCCGAGCGCAACGATCCGGCGCGCCGGCTGCCGCAGATCTGGCACTGCCGCCCGCCATGCCCCTTGTCTGTGTTCATCGGCAAAGTCCCCGCCCGTGTATTGCGCTGGTGGGCCGCCCACGTGTTGAAGGTGGCCCCAGGCGCCAGCCCTTCGGCCAGCTACCGGGGCAACGACGCCTTGACATGATTTCACGGTCGTAGCGCCCGCACGATGACGCACATCAACTGCGTGCCCCTCGTGCGCGCACGAGTTCCTGCCGGCGAGCGCCGCACCTAGGCTTGCCATTGGCCCTTGCCGGTGGCCCCGGACAACACGAGCGCATCGAATGCCCCTGGCGACCACAGCCCGCGCCCGGATCAGGCCACACCGGAAACCGTGTCAGGAGGAGAACATGAGCAAGACCGTAAACGCCCCGATCGAGCCGCAAGCCCGCCACTTCGAGCGCACCCAGGCCCTCGCCTGTGCCGAATGGGAAACAGCCCGGCGCATCCTCGAGATCCAGAATGCCGGCCTGCACCGCTTCGTCGAGCTGCACAGTGCGCACTTCCCTAAGCCCGGCAGGGAACTCGCCCGCCACCCGGGCAATCCGGCGATGCCTTGGGGCGACCTCTACGGCGAAATGGTCATCGGCATGCTCGAATCCTCGGTCATCTCGATCGATGTGCTCGCCGCCATTCAAGCGGAGTTCGTGCGGCTGGCCCGTGAGGCACTTCCGCTCGTCAAGAGCGAGATGCTCGACGGGGTCGAGCAGATGAACCAGGCTTTCGCGTCCGTGTCCGCCACCCGTCCGGTTTCCATGAAAGAAGCCGCCTGAGGTGAACGGATGAGCACACGAGCAAGCGTCCTCAGGAGTCCCGCATCGGATGATTCCGAATCACCCGAGCTGCCACGGGCAGGCGCGGACATCCATCGGGCGGGTCGGGTGGCACCCCCGAGCGCGAATCCCCTCGGTGCGCAGGCGCTGCTTGTGGTTGCACCCGACGGGACCATCGAATTTTGCAGCAGCGCGGCCCGCAGCCTGCTCGACGCGGACGATTCGGCGCCAACCGGTTGCCATCTGACGCGATGGTTGCCGAACCTGCCGCTGCGCTCCAAGACGCCAGGCTACAACTGCGCCTACCTCGCGCTGCACTACCCGCCCGGCGGCTGGCATGCCATCGAGGCGGTCACCGGCGGCGATCGCATCGTCTCGCTGGAGACCAGCTGTCTGGTGGTGCCCTTCGGCAGCAGCGCCCGAATCATCATGGGGCTGCGCACCGCGCCGGTCCGCGATGGCGTCGACGATCAGTTCCGCCGATTTCTCGCGAGTGTCGCCGCCAGCACCGAAGCGGTCGTCGTAACGGATCCGGCCGGTGTCGTCGAATACGTGAATCCGGCCTACGAGCGCCTCAGTGGCTGGTGCGCCGCCGAAGTCGTCGGACGATCGCGGGCTTCGATCGGCGTGCCCGAGGCCCGCAGGGCAGGAGACGCAACGACGACCACGCGCTGCACCCGGGCGATCAGGACCGAACAGACGCGCGCAGGCCAAGCGCTCTACCTCGAAGAGAAGGTCCGGCCGTTCACCGACCGGGGCGGGCGCGTGACTCACTACGTCAGCATGGCGCGCGACCTGACCGGCTGCATCCGCGCCGAGCGGATCCTGCAGTGGCGCGCCGACTACGATTGCCTGACCGGCCTCCCCAATCGACACATGCTGGTCGACCGCCTGCACCAGGAGATCGCCCGCGCTGCCCGCGAATGCGGTTCGATAACCGTGATCTGCGCCGACATGGACCACCTCAAGGAGGTCAATGACCGTCACGGACATGCTGTCGGCGACATCGCATTGCGAACGGTGGCCCACCAGCTTCAGAGCTGTGTGCGCGACATGGACATCGTCGGTCGCTACGGCGGCGACGAATTTCTGCTGATCGTGCCCGGCATGCACCGGCCAGACGATGTCGATGCCCTGCTCGCCAAGCTTGTTGACAGCGTGCGTGGGCTGAGCCTCGGCGCAAATCGACCGGTCGATGTCTCCCTGAGCGCGGGCGCGGCCACCTACCCCCGCGACGCACGCGAGAGTTCGCGCCTGATCGAAGCGGCCGATTCCGCGATGTATCGCGCGAAGCGGGCGGGTGGCGATCGACACTGGGGGTACCGGCCGGATCATCCGACCTGCGTGCAGTCGCGCCCGGAAGCCGCGAAACTGCCGTTCCTTCGTGTGTGGCCGGCTCCGGCCGGCGGGCAAGCACTGGCCGGCCGGCCGATTGCTGAATGGACTTCCGATGGCCAGCCCTGACACGATCGACGGTCGATGGGGCCCGGTCCACGAGGGCATAGGCGGCGATGCCGCATGGCCCCCCCGCCGGCCGCGGTGCATCGAGCAGGCCGCTGCAGGCCGGGTGGCAGCGGCGGATCTCATGGCGTTTCTCGGATTGCCCGATGCGCCCGCATACCATGATCGCGCGTTCTTCGCCTGCCGCAGCATACGCCAGGGCGAAGTACCGGTTCGTACCGGCGATCCATGCCAATACCTCTACGTGGTGATTGGCGGAAGTCTGGCCATGCGCATCATCGAGACCGACGGCACGGAACGCGTGATCGGCTTCCAGCGTGCCGGCGACACACTGGGTCTCGACGGCCTGGCCACGGGACACTACGCCAGCGAGTCGGTTGCGCTCGAGGCCGGAACCCTGGCGATCATCCCGCTCGGGGGACAGGGTCGGGGAGGGCAGCCTGCACACAGGCTGCCGACCTTCGTCTGCCACCTGCTCGGGCGCCAGATCATCCGCGACAAGGCCACGCTTGCCGTGATGGCCGCCACCCACGCACTGACGAGGCTGGGTGCCTTCCTCCTCGACTGGCACGAGCATGGTGCGGACAACGGCCCCAGCTTCGAGTTGCCGATGAGCCGCAGCGCGATCGCTTCGTTCCTCGGTGTCAGCCGCGAGACGATCAGCCGCGCCTGCGCCGATCTCGGGCGCGCAGGTATCGTCACGGTTCGCGGAAACCGCTTCACCATCGTCGATGCGGATGCCCTGCACCGCACTGCGGCAGCCGCGATGATGCCCTGCCCACATCACGGCCGGGAAGCCTCGGCCGGCCGCATGAGACTGAACACCGAGGTTCGCGAACTGCAGGCGCATTGACATCGCGCAATACCGCCATACGCGGGATCGGTAAGATGATTCGAGAATGCGTTCGCGCCGACCGGCGTGCGATATGGTCATACCCGAGAGTGTCTTGCAGGCCGCATGAACAGTAACGATACGGACGGCTTCCTGGGCGTCGTCGAGGCATCGGTCGATCCAATGCTGATCGCCGACGCGGTTGGCCGCATCCTCTACGCCAACCCGGCCTGCACGAACCTGTTCGGATATGCCCACGAGGTAATGCCGACGCTCACCATCGGCGACCTGATTCCAGAGCACCTTCGCGAATGCCACGCCGCGCACCTCGCCGAATTCCGGGGTGCGCCGCGATCGCGCCCGATGGGTGCGCATCTGGGCCATCCGCTCTACGGTCGTCGCGCCGACGGCACCCTGGTCCCGACCGAGATCAGTCTCAGTCCGCTGGGCGACGGACGGGTGCTCGCTGCGGTGCATGACATTTCCCAGCGCGTGCAGGCCGAGGAAGCCATGCGGCGATGCTCCGCGCGCTATGCGGGCCTGCTCGGTGCCATTCCGGACATCGTCGTCGAACTCGATGCCGAACACGTCCTGCGCTGGGGCAATGATGCGGCCAGATGCTTCTTCGGGGAGCAGATGGCGGGCACCGCGATCGGACGGTTCCAGGCATCGCCCGAACATTCGTTTCCCCGGACCACCGATGGTGCCGTGCACGAAGTCTGGTTCGTGCGAGGGGATGGCGATCAGCGCCTGCTGGCGTGGAGCTGCCGCGACGTCGGCGAAGTCAGCGGCGAGCCCGGGGGACTGATCTGCACGGCACGCGACGTCACCGAGCGCCATCGCGACGAACAGTCCCTGCGCGAGCTGCGTGCCCAGATGCGCCAGTTCCATGCCCTCCACGTCGCGGGCCAGACCCTGCGCAAGATCTCGCACGAGCTCAACCAGCCGCTCGACGCCCTGTGCGCCTATGCCGCCGCGGCGCTGAAACTGCTCGAAGGTCCGGATCTCCGGGTCGCCCAGTTGCGCGCAGCCGTCGAAGGCTGCTGCGACGAGGCCGACCGGGCCGGGCAGGTGGCACGGGCGTTGTCGAGTTTCATGCATCGCGACGTCATTCCCCTGGCACCGATCGACCTGGTCAGGGCCGCCGACAATGCAGTCCGGTTGTGCCGGGACGACGGCATCGACTGCCCGGACATCACAATCGACATCGCGCCGGACCTGTGGGCGGCCATCGGCAACCAGCAGCAGATCGAAAGCGTCCTGCACAACCTGCTCAGAAACAGCATCGAAGCGCTGCGGCTGGCCGGGCAGAGCACGCCGTCGGTGCGCATCGAAGCGCGCAACGACGCGCGACGCAGCGGCATCCAGGTCACCTTCAGCGACAATGGGCCGGGCATTGACCAAGCGAGCCAGACGAATGCATTCACCCCCTTCTACACGACGCGACAAATGGGCGTCGGCCTTGGTCTGACAATCTCTCGCGCGCTGATCGAGGCGAGCGGCGGCGAACTTTGGTACGACGGCGAAGCAGCCCCGGGGGCGACCTTCCGCTTCACCTTGCCGGCGGAGTCGGGCGCATGAACGCCGCCCCCGAGCCGACCGTCTTCGTCGTCGACGACGACGCCGGCGTGAGACGCAGCATGCGCATGCTGATGGAAGCCGCGGGTCATCCGGTAGCCTGCTTCGACAGTGCCGAGGCGTTCCTGCACGCCTGGCGCCCCGACTGGCACGGCTGCCTGGTGCTGGACGTCAGGATGAATGGCATGAGCGGATCGGCCTTGCATGAGATTCTGACGGCTCGTGGCATCCCGCTGCCGGTCATCTATCTCACCGCCTACGCCGACGTGCCATGGACCGTGCAGGCGATGCGCCGCGGTGCCGTCGACGTGCTGGTCAAGCCGGCACAAGGACACGTGCTGCTGGCCGAGGTCGAGCGCATCCTCGCTGACCACTGCAAGTCGCCCCCGTCGACGGCATCCGACGGCATCGCGCTAGACGGCCTGACGCCACGGCAGACCGAGATCATCAGGCTGGCAGTGGGGGGGGCCAGCAACAAGGAAATCGCACGCAGGCTCGGCATCAGCCACCGGACCGTGGAGTATCACCGCACGCAGATCCTCAACAAGACCGGTGCGGCGTCCTTCCTCCAGATCGCCGCAAGCCTGCCCGGCGCTGCCGAAACCTCGGGCAAGGCGTCAGCGGGCGAATCCGCCGGACCGTCCGATTGGTCGGTGTGAAGGCCGGCCCATGGCGAACCGGCAAGTCGGACCGCTTTCTGCCAGCCGCAGACATCACGCGGGCGATGGCCCCTCGAGGGCCTCGCGCAGCGCATCGTCCACGGTCTCGAGCCACTCGAAGTGCAGGCTTTGTCGGGCGTCCGTCGGTATCTCGTCGAGGTCCTTGCGGTTGCGCGCGGGCAGCATCACCGTGGCGATGCCGGCGCGCAACGCGGCCAGCACCTTCTCCTTGATGCCGCCGACCGGCAGCACCAGCCCCCGCAGGCTGATCTCGCCGGTCATCGCGCGATCGGCGCGCACCGGCCGGCCGGTGACCAGGGAGGCCAGCGCGATGAACATCGCCACCCCGGCGCTCGGGCCGTCCTTGGGAATCGCGCCGGCCGGCACGTGCACATGGATGTCGTGCGTCTCGAACAGATCCGGCGCCAGGCCGAGGCGCGATGCCTGTGCCTTGACCAGCGTCAGTGCGGCCTGGACGCTCTCCTTCATGACGTCGCCCAGCTGGCCGGTCTGGATCAGCCTGCCCCTGCCCGGTACCAGGCTCGCCTCGATGAACAGGATGTCGCCTCCGGCCGGCGTCCACGCCAGCCCGGTCGCCACACCGGCCTGGCTGGTGCGCAGCGCGACCTCGTTCTCGAAGCGCGCCGGACCGAGGATCGCGGCGAGATCGCAGGCCGCGACACGAACCGGGATCGCGGCGCCTTCCGCGATGCGCACGGCGCTGTGGCGCAATACGTTGCCGAGCTCCCGTTCCAGGTTGCGCACCCCGGCTTCGCGGGTGTAGTCGGCAATGATCGCGTGGATCGCCTCGTCCGCGATCTCGCACTGGGATGCCGCCAGTCCGTTGGCCTCGAGCTGGCGCGCGAGCAGGAAGCGCCGCGCGATCTGCGCCTTCTCGTCCTCGGTGTAGCCCGGCAGCGCGATCACCTCCATGCGGTCGCGCAAAGGTCCGGGAATCGTATCGAGGACATTGGCGGTGCCGACGAACATCACTGCCGACAGGTCGAAGGGCACGCCCAGGTAGTTGTCGCGAAAGCTTGCGTTCTGCTCCGGATCGAGCACTTCCAGCAACGCCGCCGCGGGATCGCCCTGGATACCCGCACCGAGCTTGTCGAGTTCGTCGAGCATCATCACGCAGTTGCGCGCACCGGCCTTCCGCAACGCCTGGACGATGTTGCCCGGGAGCGCACCGACATAGGTGCGCCGGTGGCCGCGGATCTCGGCTTCGTCGTGCACGCCGCCCAGGCTCACCCGGGCAAACTTGCGTGCGGTGGCGCGCGCGATGCTTTGACCCAATGACGTCTTGCCGACCCCGGGGGGGCCGACAAAGCACAGGATCGGGCTGCGTGCATGCGGGTTGAGCTTGTGCACCGCCAGATGCTCCAGAATGCGCCGCTTGACCTTGCCGAGCCCGCAATGGTCCTGATCGAGGATGCGGCGCGCCTCGGCAATGTCGATGCGGTCTTCCGTGAACACCGACCAGGGCAGCTCGGTGAGCCATTCGATGTAGGTCCTCAACATCGCGTATTCGGCAGCACCCTCTCCCATGCGCGCCAGCCGCTTGAGTTCCTTGCGCGCGAGCCGGTCGGCCTCCTCGCTCATCGCCGCCTTGTCGATGGCGTCGGCCAGCTCCTCGATGCCAGCCGCGTCCTCGCCGGTCTCGCCCAGTTCCTGCTGGATGGTCCTCAGTTGTTCGCGCAGCAGGAACTCGCGCTGCTTCTCGTCGATGCGACCCCGGGTCTGCTGGTCGATCTTGTGCGACAGGCGCATCACTTCGAGGCGCTCGCCAAGGATCACCAGGAGGCGATCCATACGATCGCGCAGCTCGATTGCCTCCAGCAGCGCCTGCTTGTCGTCGCTCTTGAGGTCCAGCACGGCCGCCAGGAAGTCGGTCAGCGGCGCCCCCTCGTCAATGCCCGCAATGGTGCTGGCCAGTTCTGCAGACGCACCGGGCAGCAGTTCCAGCAATTCGCCGGCCCGCGTCTTCAGGTGCGCCAGGCGCGCCTCGATCTCGGCGTCGTCGGACGACTGCTCGCCGAGCCGTTCGACCTGCGCCACGAGATAGGGGTGACCCGTCAGGTAATCCTTGATGCGCACGCGCTGCACGCCCTGGCAGACGACATGATGGGTGCCGTCCGGGGCGGTGACGTAGCGGACGATGCGCGCAGCAGTACCCACGCGGTGAAGCTTGTGCGCGTCGGGATCGTCGTCGGCGGGATCCCTTTGCATCACCACGGCGATCTGCAGTTCGTGGCGCACGGCCTCCTGGGCCGCAAGCAGCGAGGTCGGCCGGCCTATCGCGATCGGGGCGACGAAGCCGGGGAACAGCACCAGATCGCGCACCGGCAGAACGATCAGCGCGTCGGCAGGAACCTCGGATATCGCCGAATCCGGCTGCTGCGGTGCCGCAGCCGCCTGCGCCGGGCTACCGTCGGCGCTGCGGGTCGGATCATCGGTATCGATCACGGCGCCGCTCCTTCCGACCGCCTCAGATTCAGGACCAGACAGCCGTTTCCAATGCTCCGGCGGACCAGTTCGAAGGTACCGGGCAGCACGATGCGACGCTCGAAAAGCCCATACGGCATTTCCATCTGGCGTATCCGCGCCTGCCGGCAGGCCTCGGGCAAACGGCGCTCACCGCGCACCAGCAATCCGTCCGCATCGATCACCACCTCGACCTGCGCGGGCGGCACGTCCGGCAACGCCACCACCACCAGCAGCGCGTCGCCCTGCTCGAAGACATCCACTGGTGGTACCCAGACCGGGGCACCGCTGCGCAGCTGCAGCCGGAAGAACTGGCGCTGGAGGCGTTCGGCGCGGTCGAACAGATCCAGCGCCTCACCCCAGACCCAGGAGTCTGGATCCCAACTCGGCATCACCTATCCCACCACGCTCTGCCTGCCCGGTTCTGCTTGCCCATCGGCGCTCGACGTGTGCCCACCGATTCCGGAAGCCGGCGCGGCCACGGACACCTGCGGCCCGGCGCGCGGCAGCGAGACAACGTCGCAAGCGCCTGCCCTCGGTGAGCCGGCAATTGCGGCGGCGATCTTCGGATGCTTCCCGGCACGCCAACTCCGCTTTCTTCGCGCCAACGACGCGTGCCGAAGCATCGACGGCGGCCGCTCACCGGCGGCGCCCCCCGGCGGACGCGCGTCGGGCTGGTCGCGCCGCCGCTGCAAGAGATGCCGATCGCGAACCGACGCCCCCCGCGACCGGCGTGTCTCAGCGTCCGCGTCCACCACCGCCACCGCCCATGCCACCGCCCATGCCACCGCCAGGGCCCGCGCCGCCGCCCATGCCCATGCGATGGCCACCGCCGCGCCCGTCATCCGACATCCCCGGCCTTTGCGGCGGCTCGTCCGGCAGCGTCACGCCTCTTTCCCGCGCGCGTTCGACCATCTGCGCATGGTGCTCGCTGCGGATCTTCTGGCGTTCCTCCTCGCTCGTTGCCGCCCGCATGCGCTGACGGTAATGCTCACGCTCTTCTTCCGTCATCAATTGCGAGCCGTAGATGCGGTCACGCGCCCGGGCCTGGGCTTCGTCCCCGATTCGTTCCTGTGTCTCGTGACGTTCCCGGTCCATTTCCCTGTCGCGCGTTCGGTAGTCGTCGTCGGAGGCCCGATCACGTTCCCGGACCTGGTCCTCGTCCCTGGTCCTCTCTCGCGCCATGTCCCTGTCGCGGACGCCATCGCGATCGTCGGATTCGCGGTCTCTCTCGCGAGTCTGCACCTCCTCCCGCATCCGTTCCTGCGCCTCGGTTCGCGCCTGTTCCATGCTTGCGTCGCGCGCGCGATCCTCCTGGGCCAACGCGGAAGACGCCGTCGCGCAGCTTGCGAGTCCCAGGGCATACAGGACGAAAGTCTTCTTGAACGGCAGGGTTTTCATGGTGACCTCGATTCGTCAGGATCCGAGTGGCCATCCGACGGGTGCCGAAGGGCTGCTCCAGATGCCAATCTACGGCATGCGATCGGCGCACGAGTGATGGAGATCAAGGGTCGGCGAGCGGCTCCCGAAGTCGTCGCCGCCCCGGGGTCCGTCGGGCCGAAGGCCGGCAGGCCGGGGGTGTGGCGGGATTGTCCCCGGCGACTCCGCGACCGCCTGCAGGCGGCCCTTGCACACCGGCTCGCCGCGACAGCGGGGCTTGTTCGGAAGATAGCCCGGACAGAGGTTTCGCCGGTCAGGCACCGGCCTCGCAGGCCAGCAGGCGCACGGCAACCGCGATCGGCCGGACACGCACGAATTGCCACCCTTCGGCAGCCCCGGGCTGCAGCAACGCCCGGCCACTCGCACCGCCCCGACGATGAATGCATCGGCTCGATCGCCGCGGCGTGCAGGGTACACGCCGCCCGTTCGAATCCATGGAAGGACCCGCAACCCGTGGCGATCGCGAGTCGCACGAGCGGGAAGACGGTGACGGCATGGGGCGACCGCAGCCGCCCCACTTCAGCAGCGCAGCGATTCAGGCGATCTTCACTTCCCGCGCATTCGATTTCGACTCGCCGGTCTTGGGCAGGCGAATGCTCAGCATGCCGTCATTGAACCGGGCCTCGACCTTGCTCCCGTCGACATTGTCCGGCAGCGAGAAACGACGCGAAAAGCTGCCGTACGAACGCTCGATGCGATGGTATTGCTTCCCCTTCTCTTCCTTCTCACGCCGGCGCTCGCCACGCAGCGTGAGCAAACCGTTATCGACGGTGACGTGTACGTCTTCCCTTCGGACCTCGGGCAACTCGGCCTTGACCTCGAACTCCGTTTCGTTCTCTGCGATATCGACCCTGGGCGACCAGTCCTCCGGCGCGACGACCTCGCTCGACCCCAGCCGCAGCGGCCCGAACGAGCGCGTCAGCCGGTCGAACATTTCCTCCATTTCACGCATTGGCTCCCATTTCATCAATGCCATGACGTATCTCCAGTGCGGGGAACTCGAGTCGGGCGGCCACAGCGCCCCGCATTGATCGTTCTGTGCCTCCCGGGCCATCGGCCTCGCACCTATCGTAGTCATGCGGCGGGATCGGAAAAGCACAACTAGGATGACCCTTGACGATCGTCACTCGGCATGCGGCAAGCTCTCACAGGGCACGCACGACGCGCACGGTCTCGCGGTCGTCGGGATCGTGGTGCACGCTGAAGCCGAGCTGGCGCGCGAACTTGAGCATCTTGACATTGACCGCCAGAACCGAACCTTCCATGGTGGTGAGACCCCGCTCGCGGGCAATGACCATCAGCTCGAACATCATCAGGCCAGCGACGCCGGTACCCTGCCAGGCATCGTCGACCGCGATTGCGAACTCGCAACCGCGACCGTCCGGGCCGACGACGTAGCGCACCACGCCGACCTCCACCTCGTGTCCATCGCGCACGACCGTTGCCACCAGGGCCATATGCCGGTCGTAGTCCGGTTCGGTCAGGTAACGCAGCTTGGCCGGCGGCAATTCCTTCAACGTCGCCATGAAGCGTGCATATCGCGACTCTTTCGACAGGTGCCGGACGAAATCCTGTTCCATCGCGGCGTCGTCCGGGCGGATCGGCCGAATGGTCACCTGGCTGCCATCGAACAGGTAGTGGTTGTGCACCAGCGCCTCGGGATAGTCGGCCATCGGGCTCACCCCGCCGATTGGCCGCGCAGCCGCTCGGCCAGATAGTCGATGATCCCGGCAAGCGTCCCCAGCCTGCGGTAGTCGCGTTCCGGGATGTCCAGCCCGAGGCGCTCGTGCAGGCGGGCAATGACGTTGAGCCAGTCCATCGAGTCGAGGTCGATCAGGCGCCGCAACACCGCGTCATCGTCGATCGACTCGAAGTCGGTCTCAGGCGCAATGCGACCCAGCGTTTCGAGCACCGCGTCACGGATCTGCTCGCGATTCATCGTCGGCTCCGGCGTGATCCGGCGGTCGAGCGTTCGCCACCGGGCGTGCGCTTCGTGGCCGCATGGCGGTCGAGCACCATTGAACGCCGATTGCGAATGGGCAAGATCCGGCGTCGCCAGTGTCCACCGCGGGACACCGGCCCTACCCCGACGCACAGCACCTCGAGCCCGGCCGCCCCCGCGCCCTCTGGCATCGCGCCGACCACCGCCTCGCTGGCCATCAACTGATGCATCGCAGTTCCTCGCATGGCGCTTGCGCCATTTTGATTTGCGACCTGATCGGCGCTGTGACATCGCTCAAGGGATGCTCGCACCGCCGATGGAATCCGGCCGGGGGACGCTGGCATGGTCCGCTCGAGTACCCGTGCAGCAAGTACGCGCGCCGCACGCAGGACGATGCCTAGCCTTGCCGCCGCCGCGCGATGCCTTTGCGGGCCTCGTCGGCACCGAACACCAGCAATGGCGCCAGTGCGATGATGGCCCACACCGAAAGCGGCAGGGGCGCTGCCGAGAAGACCTGATGCAATCCCTCGAGCTGGGTGATCGCGACCACGAACAGCACCTCGAGGGCGATGCCACCGAGAATCCAGCCGTTGATCACCGACAGTCTCGGGATCGCACTCAGTCGGCCGGTACGACAGGCCATCACGTTGCCGACCTGGCAGAACACCACGCAGGCCAGGAATGCACCGGCCGCCTGACGCCCCAGTGCCTCGTCCACGGCGGCGCCCTGGGCCCAGGTCCAGCCACCGCCGACGAGCACGACGAAGAACACCGCGAAGGCCAGCAGCGATTCGATCGGGCCGATGAAGCCGTAGCCGCGCAGGAAGGTGCCGGCGTCCACCAGGTGTTCTTCTCGCCGGCGCGGCGGGCGCTGCATGACGTCGGCCTCGGGGGGTTCATTGCCCAGACCGATCGCCGGCAGCATGTCGGTGACGAGGTCCACTGCAAGGATCTGGACCACCGTCATCGGCAGCGGCAGCGGCAGCAGTACGTAAGCGATGTAGGGCAGGATCTCGGGCACATTGCTGGTGAGAATGTAGGCAATGAACTTGCGAATGTTTTCGTACACCGTGCGTCCCTGCTCGACCGCACGCACGATGGTGGCGAAATTGTCGTCGAGCAGGATGATGTCGGAGGCTTCCTTGGCGACGTCGGTGCCGCGTGCGCCCATGGCGATGCCGATGTCGGCGCGCTTCAGCGCGGGCGCATCGTTCACACCATCGCCGGTCATCGCGACCACTTCCCCCATGGCCTTGAGCGCCTCGACGATCGCCAGCTTCTGTTCGGGGGCAATCCGCGCGAACACCACTTCGCCGGCGCCCAGGGCCTCGACCAGCGCCTGTTGCGACATCGCAGCGAGGGCTTCGCCATCGATCACCTTCGGCTCACGCACGATACCGAGCCGTCGGGCGATGTAGCTCACCGTCTCGCCCTTGTCGCCGCTCATCACCAGCACTCGGATGCCGGCACTCCGGCAGGCGGCAATCGCCGCCGGCACCTCGGGACGCGGCGGGTCGACCAACGCCACCAGCGCGGCAAAGGCGAGCGACGGCGCCGACCCCGACGGCCCGGGCGCACCGTCGGCCAGCGCGATCACGCGCAGCCCCTGCGCGGCGAAGCGATCGGCCCGCGCACGCAATTCGTCGCGCTCGTCGGCGGTCATCGGTCGCACCCCCGCCTCGGCATGGATCATCGAGCAGCCCTCGAGGATCACCTCGGGGGCCCCCTTGCTCGCCAGATGGCGAGTGCCGTCCGCCCGTTGCCAGGTGATCGACATGCACTTGGTCTCGGCATCGAAGGGCGCGACCTCGACCAGTTCGCAACCATGGCGAAGGGCCTGGAAGCCACCATGGGCCTGGGCGAACTCGGCCAGCGCACAATCGATCGGATCCCCGGTGAAACGTAGCGCCCCACCCTGCGCGACGTCCCGCGCGTCGATCGCCTGGTTGGCCAGCGCCATGATCGCGAGCGCCGGGCGCTGCGGCCCGCACCCGGTGTCGAGCGTCTCGACGTGCAGTGCGTTGCGGGTCAGCGTGCCGGTCTTGTCGGTGCATATCACCGTCGTGCCGCCCAGCGTCTCGACCGCCATGATGTCCTTGATCACCGCATTGTGGCGCGACATTCGCACCGACGCCTGGGTCAGCGCGAGCGTAACGGTGGGCAACAGGCCTTCCGGCACGTTGGCCACGATGATGCCGATGGCAAAGACCAGATTGATCCAGAACGGATTGCCGATGACATGGCCGATGGCGAAGAACACGATGCCGACGACGAATGCCAGCGCGGTGATCCAGCGCACGAAGCGGCGCAATTCATGCTGCATCGGCGTGAGGTCGCGGTGCACCTGCTGCGACAGCGCCGAGATGCTGCCCAGCGTGGTGGCACGGCCGGTACGCGTGACCAGCACCCGGGCGCTTCCGCGGAGCACGGTGGCCCCCGAGCTGACGATGCAGGCGGCATCCACCAGCGACCCCAGCGCCTGCTTGTCGACCGGCTCGGACTCACCGCTCAGCACCGACTCGTCCACCAGCAAGCCGCTGCTCTCGAGCAATACGCCATCGGCGCAGAACTTGTCACCCTCCTGCACCAGCAGCAGGTCGCCGGGGACGACTTCCTCGGCGTCGATCAGCACCCGGCGGCCATCGCGCACCACGGCCACCGACCGCGGAATGTAGTCGAGGAAGGCGAGCATCACCTGCTCGGCCCGGTAGTTCTGCGCAAACGAGACCAGGGCGTTGAGCACCACCACCGCCGCCAGGGCGGTGCCGATCAGGCCGTAGCCCTGTCCCGGGCTCAGACGGTCGGCGAACAGCGCCAGCGCGGACGCAGCCATCAGCAGCAAGGGAAACAGTCCGAGAAATTCGTGCAACAGCATGGCGAGCGGCGAGCGAGCGCGATGGAATCGCAGCCGGTTGCGCCCGTGGCGCGCCAGAGCGCTGCTTGCCGAGACACTGTCCTGCCCGGATTCACCGGCGTAAAGCGCGGCCAGCAGCGCTTCCCGCGGCTGGCCGCGCCACGCCGTCCGCTGCGCGGCCGCCGCGCCCTCCCGCTGACTCCTCAGCGCCGCCATCGCCAGCTCCTCTCGTCCCGCACGCGCAGACGCAGACCGCGCCCCACCATCGTAGTGGATCTCGATGGCCGGGCGGCCCGAAGTCGACGGCGAGGTAGATCGGCCCGGCCATCGCCCCCGACGATCATTGTGCGATCATGACACCGTCTATGCACCACGCCCCTCCCCGGAAGCACCGCCGGCGCATCGAATCGCTGCTGGCCGTGGTCTGGCTGGCGCCCGTGCGCGCCTGGCGGCCACGGGCGAGCTCGCCGCGTTTGCCGGCGACGCAATGTCGGGTCGCTTCGACACCGAATTGGCGGCGGCAATGACCCGATTGCAGGCGCGCCACTTGCCTGACGCACGCAATGTGCCTGTCGAACGACGCATCGCCCCGATCCGCATCAGTCTGGAATGCCCGCGCTCGGTCAGCCACGATCGGGTATGCGACGACCTACTGCTCGACATCGTCGGCTCCAAAGCGAACCACTACTTGGTCAGGCCTTATTCGCTGGGCTTCAGGCCGGTGTCGCGCCTGATGCGGCGCAGCGCGATGCCTTGGCTCGTGGATCCGGAGAACTCGCCCAGGGTGGCACCCCGGCTCTCGCGCGCCACGGCCCGCAGGTCCACCGGCAGGCCACAGCGCAGCGCCACCCCGGCGCGCATCGCTCAGCGCCGGTCGGATGTCGGCGGAGCCTTGGCCGTCGACAGCGATGCACCCAGCAGCCGCAGCACCTCCGCATCCTCGACCTGTTCGAAGTCCGCATAGAAGGCCCCGATTGCGCCCATCCAGGCCGGTTCGAGAAGACAGGCCACCTGATCGCAATGCCTGGCGATCAGGGCCAGCGTATCGGGCGGCGCCACCGGTACCGCGACGATGAGTTCGACTGGTGCCTGCGCCTTGAGGACGTGCAGCGCAGCCAGCATCGTGGCGCCGGTGGCGATCCCGTCGTCGGCGAGAATCACGCTTCGCCCAGTCACCGGCGCACGTGGGCGGAGCGCACGGAACGCATGCCGGCGGCGCGCGATCTCCACTGCCTGGCGCGCCTGTTCCTCGGCAAGATAGGCGTCGGAAAAACCCGGCACCTCGCGGGCGAACTCGGTCAGATAGACATCGCCATCTTCGCCCAGCGCGCCGATCGCCAGTTCCGGCTCGTAAGGCGCCCGCAGCTTCCGCACCAGGACCACGTCGAGTTCCGCTCCGAGCCGCTCCGCCAGAACGGCGGCCACGACGACGCCACCGCGCGGAATGCCGAGCACCAGCGGATTCTTGAGCGCGCTTCCCGGGATCAGCGCGGCGAGCTGCGTGGCAGCATCCTTGCGGTCATGGAACATTCCGTGCCTCTTCTGGCGGCAGCAATGCCGGGGCACGACGGCGCCCCATTTCCGGCCATCCTATCCGACCGAGCGCGGCCCGATCGCGACATCCGTCAACGGCACGTCCGGCCGATCGATGAGGCCCTCGCGTCCGATCCGGCGCCCGTGACACCCGATTGCCACCAGTGCCGGTCGGCGCCTGCCGATCACGGAATCAGGGAATGGTGGCGGAGCGGAGCGCTTGGCACGCACGACCAGAAACACGAAAGGCCCCCCCTCACAAAGATCGCGCACAGACCCGAGGTCCTGTGCGCCCGCAAGACCGCGTCCCCGTGATCAATCCGGTCGCTCAGACCGAATCGACGCCACCTCCGTCGTCTCCGATCGTCAGCATCGGCGGGCGGGCTGAAGGCGCGCCAGGGCCTCATTGGAAACGTGCCGTCCGACCCCCAGATGGCCATTCCCTGTGGTCAATCAGTGGCACCCTGGCCGTGACGGCATGCTCACCAACCTGCCCGGCCAATGTACCTCGCCACCCGCCCTCGCGATTTCCGACGACATGAAATCGCAGCCGAGCCTGGACTGCGTCTGCCTTCCCACGGGACAGCTCCAAATTCTGTACGGGAACCTGCACCGTCTGATCGCGGTGAATTCGCAACCAACCCATCAGCCGATCGAGCACTTCTTCCACTTGCCCGCGTGCGACCAACGCGAGAACGCACTCCGCACCGTGTCTGGTGTGCGCAGGCAGCGACTGCACGAGCGCGCGGGCGCCGTGCAATCCGGAGCCCCGCACCGATGCGCAACACGGAATCCTGGCGAGCCAGGCGGGCACAACCCTCGGTCGCCGCAAGCTCTCCAGGCAACGCGTGCAACCTGCCCTGCGGGCAGGCGCTGCACCGCAACCGCCGTGCCGGATGGAACCGGGCTAGAATGCTAGCGCCAGATCGTAGGAAACTTCGATGATGCCCCCTTTCCCGCGGACGGCGAATGGGACATTCTCGACGCAGCGGCGTCACTGCGGCCTCTACTGCAGGCCGAACACGCCTTGCTTGTGAAGCCATTCGCTCATTCATGACGCGCAAGGAAATCCCCGCCGCCAACCTGCGCCAGCTCCCGGAGGACCGTGTCGAAGGTGTCGGCGACGATATCGACCGGATGAGCCGGGAACAACTCCGGTGCCTTGCCCGTGAGTTGCAGGTGCGCGAGATCGAGCTGCAGTTGCAGAACGAGAAGCTGCGCAACGCTCAATTGCAGCTAACGCAATCCCACGATCGGTATGTCAACCTCTACGACTCCGCCCCGGTGGCCTGCCTGAGCCTGGACACCGACAGCACGATCCTCGAATGCAATCTCATGGCGGCCCGCCTGCTGGACGACCAGCGGGGACGGCTCGTCGGGCACCGACTCGCCCCCGTACTCAATCGCGACTCGCGGGACGACCTGCACCGGCTGCTCCTGGCGGTCGCCGAAAGTGGCGAACAGCGAGCCTGTGGCCTGAATCTGCGCCGCCGCGAGGGCACGGTCCTGCCGGTATGGTTCGAAGCCGCGCTCGCCCGTGGCACAGCTGGGACAGAGCGCCAGTTCCGCTGCACGATGTTCGACCGCAGCGAGCAGGCACGGGCGGAGGCGGCGCTGCGCGAGGCTGACCGGCGCAAGGACGAGTTCCTCGCGGTGTTGGCCCACGAATTGCGGCATCCCCTCGTTCCGATCAGCAACGCGCTGGCCATCCTCGACCATGAGCGCGCGTCCGACTCGGAAAAACGGGCGGCCCTGCAAATGGTCGAACGCCAGACACGGCAGCTCGGGCGACTGGTCGAGGATCTGCTGGACATCTCCCGTGTCTCCCGCGGCGAGCTGCAATTGCGCCACAGTCAGGTGGAGTTGGGCGCACTGCTGGCAGAAGTGGCAGAGGCGGCGGCGCCGCAGATTGCCGAGGCCGGCGTGAAATTCAGCTTCGTTCCGCCGTCCTCCCCCGTATGGGTTCGTGCGGACCCGGTGCGCCTGACCCAGGTCTTTGCCAACCTCATCTCGAACGCGGTGAAATTCACCGGTTCGAGTGGCTTGGTGACGATCGGCGTAGGCCAGCACGGGACGCAGGCGCTGATCGAAGTGACCGATTCCGGACTGGGCATTGCCGCACAGGATCTTCCACGTCTGTTCGCGAAGTTCTCCCGGTTCGGCGAACGCGGCCAAGGACGGGCTCCCGGCCATGGCATCGGTCTCTGGCTGTCGCAGGATCTGGTGCATCTGCACGGCGGGCGCATCGAGGCCGCCAGCGGCGGCGTCGGCGAGGGAACTCGAATGAGCGTCTATCTGCCGCTCTCGCAGCAATCCCAGGCAGCGACCGCCGCCACGGATGTCGCCGAGTCGCCGCCGGTGAGGCGGCGCATCCTGGTGGTGGACGACGACCGCGCCGTCGCGGACTCCAGCGCGACACTCCTGCGACTGCACGAACAGGCGGTCGAATTAGCCTACGATGGTGCCGGCGCCATCTCCGCGGCACAACGTTTCCATCCGGATGTGGTGTTGCTTGATATCGGGCTGCCGCTGATGGAAGGCAACGACACCTGCCGCGCATTGCGCCAACTCCCGGGCGGCGACCAGATGACGATCGTCGCCGTGACCGGATGGAGCGACGAGGAGAATCGCCGCAAGTCGATAGCGGCGGGATTTGACGCCTACCTGGTGAAACCCGTGGTCTGGGACGAATTGCAGCGCATCGTCAGCAACTGCCGTGGCCCCGGCGCCCGGGTGTCGAATCCGCTGGTGGCATCGCTTCCCACGCCTACGGCGGGAAGGAGTTCGTAGGCGACCCGCCCAGGCCACTGGCCAGGACGGCTGCCCAGTCTGGCACCCTGGTCAACCGGCCTGACGTGGATCGGCGATCGCCGCGAAACACCCGTCGTCGGTCAGTGGGCCTGGGATCGCGACACGACGACCGAAACCCCCGCCCGGTTAGTCCACTGTCACTGATCCACGTGGCAACGCAGCTGAATCTCACCGGTTTCGCATTGTCCTGGTTGCCGACCCGCGCGCCCTGACGCGCCAGTCAGGCGGTTCAATGTCCGGACTGCGCCGCGGCCGACGGCACGGCGGGCCAGCGACGCGACAGCGGCATGGCGAATCTTCACTGCTGAATCGACAGGACGTAGTAGACGAGTTCCAGGATGCGCCCACGGACCGCCTTCTCGTATTCACCTCGAAACGCTTCGGGCGTCTGCGGCAGGTCCATCAGGTAGCGGTCGCCCCAGACGGGCATGTCACGGTCGCCGTGTCCAGCGACCAGGGCCCGGCCGTCGATCACCTGATACACATGGAAGAACGGAAAGGTGCCCGCCTTGAGATCGGGGTACTGGCCACCGTTCCTCGCCGAGATGGTGGTCAGGTCTGCGGGCTTTGGCGTCATGTAGGCGGCAAGCGCTCCGTTGCCTTTGCCGCCGACACCGTGACAGGCCATGCATGACAACCGGTACTCGTCGGCGCCGATGGCCTCGTCTTCCGCGACCACGTTCGATGTCCCGACCAACAGCAGCAGGGCGATCCCGATGCTGCAACGCTTTGCCGAAAGAGCCGAATTTCCCTTGTTCATCAGCGTCACTCCGTAACATGCCCGACCCTTGTCGCCGGCCTACATGCCTCTGGGCCGACCGGGCCTGGACCGTGCGTGGTCGATCCGGCCGTCGCCGATCACCTGCCGCGCCGTCCGACGACCGCGCTACTTCTCCTGAATCCGGCTCAGATAGTCGATCAGGGCAAGAATCCGGACCCGTGCGAACATTTCCATGTCATAGGGCATGTCAACGAAATACGACGCCGCCTCGGTGGTTTCTCCCAGGTAGCGCCTGCCCCAGATCGGCATTTCGCGACCGCCATGGCTCTTGATCGCCTCGCGGCCGTCGATCACCGCGTAGACGCGGTCGACCGGAAAGACGCCGCCGTTGTTGCGTGCGAGGACGGTCAGGTCGGCTGGCGCCACCTTGAGCAGATCGAGAACGCTACCGTCCCCCTTGCCGCCTTCACCGTGGCACACGACGCACTTGTCGCGGAACTCGGCTTTGCCGAGATCCGGCGTCTCTGCGCCGGCAATCCTCACGGCGACACAATTCATCGCGGCGACGAGCGCCGCGACGCGCATGAACGTGATCCTTGCTTTCACCACGACCTCCTCGCATTGACAACGTCCCCTCGAATCGAGACTCGGGACCGCAGATCAAGTATCCGCCGCAGCACTGGTGCGGTGGCGTGAGCTTTGTCAACGGTGTTGCTGGCGGCGGCGAGGTCGCGCCGGGGCAATGCCTTGCCCGCGCCCGCGTGACCCCACCTTGCGCTGACAGGTCCGGACAGCGGCCGACATCGGCCGACGACGCGCGGGCAATCTCGATTCTCACCAGGAATTTATCGACGTCAGCGTCGAGGGCACCGGGTTTGAGAAGATGAACCTGCAGGACGGGCCTGCCAAATCCTTCGCCGATCCGGGCAGCGCCGATGGCGGCGAGGTGGCATTCCGCGGACCGGATCGCACCCAGGGGCCCGTGCGCTTGAAGCGATGATGGCCAGAGAACTGATCGCAACGGAAACGATCGCGTTGTCGCCGGGCGATGCGCTGCTTGTCGTGGACGTGCAGAACGATTTCCTGCCGGGCGGTGCGCTTGCGGTCCCTTGCGGCGACCGCGTGATCCCTGTGATCAACGCCTATCTGCATCGCTTCCGCTTGCGCGGCTACCCGGTGTTCGCCACCCGCGACTGGCACCCCGCGGATCACTGTTCCTTTCTTGCAGAGGGCGGGCCATGGCCACCCCATTGCATCGCGAATACCGGTGGCGCCGGATTTCCGACCGATCTTGCCCTGCCGGCCGACCTGCAGCCGATTTCGAAGGCAACGGCCAGGGCGCCGGACAGTTATTCAGGATTTGCCGGCACCGATCTGGCGGATCGCCTCCGGGAGGCTGGCGTGAAACGCCTCTTCGTTGCTGGTCTGGCTACGGACTACTGTGTTCTGCACACCGTCTGCGACGCCCTGGCGGAAGGGTTTGCGGTGGTGTTGCTGGTGGACGCGGTACGCGCGGTCAATGCCAGAGCCCACGATGGCGACGCTGCCATCGCCGAAATGACAAGCCGAGGCGCAGTCTCTGCAACGTCGGAGCAAATACCGAATTGAATGACGACGGCCTGCTGCTGACCGACCTCTACCAGCTCACGATGCTGCAGTCCTATTTCGAGCAGGGGATGAACGACATGGCCGTGTTCGAGTTCTTCGTCCGAAAGCTGCCACCGGGACGCAACTTCCTGATCGCCGGCGGCCTGGAGCAGGTCGTCGAATTTCTGGCGCGGGCGCACTTCAGCGCCACCGAACTCGACTGGCTGGCAAGCTGCGGGCGCTTTCGGAAAGGGTTCGTCGACTCGCTTGCAGACTGGCGCTTCTCCGGCGCCGTAGACGCCATGCCCGAAGGAACCGTGTTCTTCCCGGACGAACCCATCCTGCGGGTCGTCGCGCCGCTACGGGAAGCTCAGCTTGTCGAAACGCGCCTCATCAACCTGCTGCAGTTCCAGACCATGGTTGCGTCCAAGGCAGTGCGTTGCGTGCTCGCTGCCGAAGGACGGCGCCTGATCGACTTCGGACTGCGACGCGCGCACGGGTCCGAGGCCGGCCTCCTGTCGGCCCGCGCCAGCTACCTCGCGGGCTTCGCTGGCACGGCAACGGTGCTTGCGGGCATGCGCTGGAACATTCCGTTGTTCGGCACGATGGCCCATTCCTACATCCAGGCCCATGATCGCGAGCAGGACGCGTTCGAGCACTTTGCCCGCACCTACCCGGCAGGCACGACGCTGCTGGTCGATACCTATGACACCGATATCGCGGTCCGGCAATTGGTGAGTCTTGCACAGCGCTTGCAGCATGAAGGCATCACGATCGGCGCGGTACGAATCGACAGCGGTGATCTGCGCGCACATGCGGCGAACGTTCGACGCATCCTCGATGCGGGGCAGCTACCTCACGTGGCGATCATCGCAAGCGGCAATCTGGACGAGTACAAGATCCGCGACCTCGTGGCAGCGGATGCGCCGATCGATAGTTTCGGGGTCGGCACACGCATGAACACCTCCGCCGACGCCCCGTTCCTCGACTGCGCCTACAAGCTCCAGGAATACGCCGGCCGGCCGCGGCGCAAGCGATCGATCGGAAAGGCCACATGGCCGGGCAGAAAGCAGGTGTGGCGCGCCTACGGTGCAGATGGTCGGATGCTCTTTGACACACTGTCCCTGCAGCACGATCGGGCGGAAGGGGAGGCACTGCTGCAGCCCGTGACGGTCGGAGGGTAACGAGTGGCCGAACTGCCGGCACTGTCCGCCATTCGCGACCGTGCCCGCGACCAGCTTCGGCAACTGCCTCAGCCCTTGCTGGAACTCGAAGCGGCACCTGCCCACCCCGTTCAGGTTTCGCGATCGCTGCACGATCTCGCGCGCAAGCTTGATTGCGGCGCCTGACACGCGGGAAGCGGCGCACTGCGCCACCGTGAGGGACCGAATCGATGGCGCGGACCTTGCGGTCAGCACGGCCGACCTGGCGTGGCTGAGCGCATTGTCCGGTGGTCGTCGCGCCATTCGGGAAAGCTTGCGATTCGCCCAGTCGGATGCGCCTGACTCCGCTTGCTCGATTGTATGGTTCAGCCTCCAACGAGCGCGTTCCAGCTGGCACGGCGGCCGTGCGACCGCATTCTGGCGAATCGGGGATTTCAGGGTCGGCTGCCTGGTCAGAGCCGATCTTCGCCGCCTTCGCGCTCGGATCCGTGCGCAGTCGGTCACAGCTCGGGCATGAGGCGGCTCAGGAGTTCGGAGAGCGACAGGGTGGCGACCCCGAGCGCGGTGTCGGCGCCGCCGTAATAGAGGAACAAGGTGTCGCCGCGCACGATTGAGCCGCAGGAAAAGACGGCGTTCGGAACACGGCCGCGCCGCTCCCAGTCAGCCAGCGGTTCGAGAATGGGCGCATTGGTGCGCGCCAGGACGGTGCTCGCGTCGTCGGACAGCAGCGCCGCGCCAAGTCGGTAGGCGCGGTCTGAACCGACGCCGTGGTAGATCACGAGCCACCCGTGCGCGACTTCGAGCGGCGGACCTGCGATGCCGACCTTCACGGCGTCCCACATGCCGGGCCGGGGTGCCATCAGCGCGACGCAGCGGCTCACCGGATGCTCGGTCGGATCGAGCCCGCCGGGGTCGATGCAGATGCTGGGCTCGACGCGGTGCACGACCGCAAGCCTGCCGTCGATCCGCCGGGGGAAGAGACTCACGTCCTTGTCGCCGATGCCCTCGGGGGTCAGCAGCGTGGGCATGGTCCAGCAGTCGAAGCGGTGACGCAGGAAATCGCCGACCGCGATGCTGGCGAGCGCGCCACGCGTTTCGCGCAGGCCATCGTAGGCGGTGTAGCAGACGTGGACCCTGCCATCGACGACCACCGCTCGCGGATCCTCGCACCCGGAATAGGCGTTTGGCCCCCCGCGCTTGCCCTCCCACGGCAGGCGCGGCACGTAGACCGGATCGGGCAGGCGCTCATCGACCGTCAGGCCGTCGGCGAGCCGCGCATAGCCCAGCACCGAGGTGTTGTCGACGCCCTGGGCGCGGTACAGCAGATGGACCGAATCCTCGAGATCGACCGCGGCGGCATTGAAGACGCCGTTCGCTTCCCACGGGTGTTGCGGCTGCGGCGCCAGAATGGGATTGTCGGGATGGCGCTGCACGAATCGATCCAGGCCATCGGGCTCGAGCGCAGAGAGCAGGTGCGGAAGGTGGATGTGGGCGATCGCCGATGTCGTGTCCGCTGCGCCGTAGTAGAGATCCAGCGTCTCGCCGCGGCGCACGAGCCCGCTCGGGAAGACGATGTCGGGCACCATGCCGTAGCGTTCGTAGGCGGCTTCGGCGGTCAGCATGGGGTGGCGCGTGCAGCCCTTGACCCGCCGCGGATCATCGCGATCGAGCAGCACGGCTTCGATGCCGAAGACGCGCTGCCCGCCGCCGAAATAGTGCTGTATGTAGGAATAGGCAAGCAACCAGCCCTGATCGGTCGCGACCGGCACACCGCCCGCTTCGAGGTGGTCGCGCGGGCCGCGCATCGGGATGGCCACCCGATGCGCGGCAAGATTGGCGTGCCATTCGTCCCAATAGGCGGACGTCCAGAAGTCCTCGACCGAGTCGGCGAGCGCGATGGCGATGGTAGCGGGCGGATCGTCGGTGTGCGCCGTCAGCAGCAGCGCGACCTTGCCATCCACCCGATCGGGAAAGAGGGCCGCGGCCTTGGCGTTGAAGGGGGTCACGAGATGCTTCTCGTGCAGCTCGGCCGGCCCGTCGCCGACCGCGGCCGCGACGCGGATGTTCGCGGCCGAGAATGGATAGCCGCCGACGGCGGTATAGAAGACGTACCACTTCCCCTCGAAGCGGGTCGCACGCGGATCCTCGCAGCCGAACTGATCCCAGGGTTCCGTCGGCACGATCACCTGGCGGCGGCAGCCGAAGCAGCCGCGGGCGTCGGTGACCGCATAGCCGACGCTCGAGCGACCGACATGGGGTGTGACGAGCACGTCGGGGCGCGCCAGCGCGCGATAGAAGACATGTGCGTTGCCATCCGCGATGACGGGTGCGGGATTGAAGGTGGCCACCGACTCCCATGGATGAGCCTCGACGGGCAGAAGGATGGGGTTCTTCGCGGAGCGGGTGACGATGAACATGGCGCCTTCCCCGAATCGGCGACCGGACTAGGCCTGTCCCGCCGCGATGGCGTGCACGAAGGCCGCCAGCGGCGTCGATGCCGCACACACCACGGTGTCGGCCGCGCCGTAATAGACGGTCAGTTGGTCGTCGCGGATGACGGTGCCGCACGAATAGACGATGCCGGGCTTGATGCCTTCCGAAATTTCGTAAGGAACTTCCGGTTCGAGCACCGGGACCGGCGACCGGGCGATCACCCTGCATGGATCCTCGCCATCGAGCAACATGGCGCCCAGCTTGTAGTAGCGCGGCTCGTAGACGTCCATGGCGTGATACAGCACGAGCCAGCCGAGAGACGTGCGAATGGGCGGCGGCCCGATGCTGCGCATGCGTCGATGCCAGGCGCAGGGGCTATCCGGCAACAATTGGGGGTCGGGGCTCGCGAAATCCGCCACCGGGGCACCCTCGCCGAGGGGGTCATCGACGTAGGCCACACAGACGCGCCCGTCGTTGGCCGCGTGAAGGTTGTGAAACAGCGCGAACTTGCCCTTGATCCTTTCCGGGAACAAGGCCCAGTTCTTGTGCCGCTGCCCCGGCGGCGAAAGGTATTTCGGCGGGGAGAAGTTCCAGCGCTTGGCCTGCAGGTCGGCCACGGAAATCGAGGTCAGGCCGACGCGCATCGAATCCCAGCCGTTGAATGCGTTGTAGGTCAGGTATACGCGGCCGTCGATCATGACCGCACGGGGGTCCTCGACGCCGGTCCAGCTACCGCCCGAGGCATAGGCGACCGGATCGAATCGCCCTGCGCGCGCCGGCATCGGGTTCTCGTGCGCGAAGACCGGAAACGGAAGACGCTCGTCGAGCGTCACGCCGTCATCGGAAGCGGCATACCCGAGTCGCGAGACCCCATCGGTGCCGATCGCGCGATAGAACAGATGGGTTCGTCCGCCTTCACGGATGGCGGCCGGATTCATGACGGCCATTGCTTCCCACTGTGCATAGCCCGGATTGAGGACCGGATTGCCCTTTGCCCGGTGGAGCGCCAGGGCGCCGCACGGGTGGACGGGCGGCCGCGAGCGCCCGAAGTCATCCTCGACGCGAAAGATATCGTTCTCGTCGAATTCGCCGAAGCCGATTTCAAGCACGGCGAGGCCCCTGGGCCCGCCGCTGAGCCGATGCAGCGTGCCGACCGGAATCTCGATTTCGTCGCCGACCGAAACCGCATAGGAATGCGAGCCGAGGGTCACCTCGCCGTCGCCATCGATGACCCGCCACCACTCACTGCGCTTGGCATGCCGCTGCAATGAGAGTCGCTTTCCTGGCAGGAGGTAGAGGATCTTTACGGTCGAGGACTCATTGACCGTGAATCGCTCGAAGCCACCCCACGGACGCTTTTCGTGGTGGTAGTGGGGCAATGGGCAATGGCGGTTCGACGCCGCGATGGTCATGTTCAACACGGGTTCCTTTCTCCCTTGCCGTGGTCGCCTCGTCCGGTGACGGGCCGCCTCACTTGCTGCTGCCGACTGCTGATTGCGGCTGCGCGCGCTCTGGCGAGGCGAATTGACAAGGTGGCGCAGGCTGAAACTTTCCGGCCCGACGTCCCGGGGACGACACTTGCGCCGCACCCTTGGCGACGCCGCGCCGACCCTGCCGCGCTCCACCGCGATCAAAGCTTAGCCCCGCGCCCGGTGACTCCAGTGACGTTCATCAAAGCCCACGGCATTCGCCTTGCGATCGGACCACGGTCAATTAGGCTTGGAAGTGAGGGCAAGTCGGTCGTGCCTTGGCTTGGCTTGCCGAAAGACCGCTGACGACGGCCGATGGGGCGACAGGGGCGGCGGCGAGAGATGGCACCGGTGAATCGTGATTCCTTGCGCGCTGCGGACGAACCGTTGGATCACCCGGTTGCACAAGGAGAGCGAATCCGGCGCCAAGGCCGTGGCAGTGACGTTGGCATCAGCAAGGCGGCGCCCCGGTCTTCGCAACGGCGAACAGGCGGCGCGCGGAAGCGAAGCGCATCTCGCCCACGACACCGACATCGGCGTGCGGGGATTCGGGGCCACCGCCGCCTATAAGGATGTCACCACGGAGGAGGACTGCCGAGACCGCCGGCATCGCGTGCGGGGTAGCACGGACGGCTCCTGTCGTCTGCGTCAAGGGTTGTACCGGCTGGGCCACATCAGCGAGCGCGAAGGAGCCTCGATGCCGATGGAAATGATCAGAAAACGCCCACGGGACCATGCGGGCGCCAATCTCGACGACTATGAGGCCACGCGCCGGGATTTCTCCTGGGACGCCGCCCGCAGGCTGCTCGACGGTCTGCCCGGTGGTGGGCTCAACATCGCGTTCGAAGCAGTCGATCGGCATGTCGCCCATGGCCACGGCGACAAGCTGGCAATCCGCTGGCTCGGCAAGGGGGGGGCGCAGCAGGATCTCAGCTATGCCGACCTCAAGGCGGAGACCAGCCGCTTCGCCAATGCGCTTGCCAATCTCGGCGTGGGCCGCGGCGACCGCGTCTTTTGCCTGCTCGGGCGCGTTCCCGAACTGTACATCGCGGCCCTTGGCACCCTTCGGCTCGGGGCGGTGTTCTGCCCGATGTTCTCGGCCTTCGGTCCGGAGCCGATCCAGGCCCGCATGACGATCGGCGGCGCCCGGGCGCTGGTTACATCGGAGGCGCTCTACCGACGCAAGCTTGCCGCCTGGCGTGCAGACTTGCCGGGGCTCGCAGAGGTCCTGCTGGCCGGCGGCACCGACGCACCGCCGGCGGGCACCCGGGACCTCGCGGCGCTCATGGCGGCGGCCTCCCCCGACTTCGAGATCGCCCGCACCGATCCGGAGGACATGGCCCTGCTGCATTTCACCAGCGGCACCACGGGACGGCCCAAGGGCGCGGTGCACGTGCACGACGCGGTCGTCGCCCACCACGTCACCGGCCGACTGGCCCTCGATCTCCGCCCCGACGACGTGTTCTGGTGCACCGCCGACCCCGGCTGGGTCACCGGCACCTCGTACGGCATCATTTCGCCGCTGACCATCGGCACGACCCTGATCGTCGACGAAGCCGATTTCGACGCCGTGCGTTGGTACACGATCCTCGAAACCGAACGGGTCACCGTTTGGTACACCGCCCCAACCGCGATCCGCATGCTGATGAAGGCCGGTGCCGACCTCGCCCGTGGGCGAGATCTCTCCCGCCTGCGTTTCATGGCCAGCGTAGGCGAACCGCTGAATCCGGAGGCCGTGGCATGGGGCGTGAAAGCCTTCGGCATGCCCTTCCACGACAACTGGTGGCAGACGGAAACCGGCGGAATCATGATCGCCAACTACGCAGCCATGGATGTCAAGCCTGGTTCGATGGGCAAGCCGCTGCCGGGTATCGAGGCCGGCATCGTCGAGTCCACCGCAGGGGGCGTGCGCGAGCTGAGCCGCCCGACGAGCGTCGGCCAGCTAGCCCTTCGCCCTGGCTGGCCTTCGATGATGCGTGCCTATCTTCATGAGGAAGAGCGCTACCGAAAGTGCTTCGCGGATGGTTGGTATCTGTCCGGCGACCTCGCCATGCGTGATCAGGATGGCTATTACTGGTTCGTCGGTCGCGGCGACGACGTGATCAAGAGTGCCGGTCATCTGATCGGCCCGTTCGAGGTGGAAAGCGCCCTGATGGAGCATCCGGCGGTCGCCGAGGTGGGCGTCATCGGCGTGCCCGACGAGACAGCAGGGGAAGTGGTCAAGGCCTTCGTGGCGCTCAAGGCCGGGTTCGAAGGCAGCGAGGAACTTGAACTCGAGCTCATCGGCCACGCCCGCAAACGCCTCGGGCCGGCAGTGGCCCCCAAGGCCATTGCCTTCCGAACCAACCTGCCCAAGACCCGCAGCGGAAAGATCATGCGGCGCCTGTTGAAGGCGCGCGAGTTGGGCCTGCCCGAAGGCGATCTCTCGACCCTGGAGAGCGACTAACGATGAACGCCGACAGCGCCAAGCCTCATCTGGGCCATGCCCATGCCATCGACCTGCTCGCCCGGATGATCCGCATCCGGCGGTTCGAGGACAAGTGCGCCGAACTGTATACCCAGGAGAAGATCCGCGGCTTCCTGCATCTGTACGATGGCGAGGAAGCCGTGGCAGTGGGGGTCATTCCGCTTCTCGACGCCGACGATCGGATCGTGGGCACCTATCGCGAGCACGGTCACGCTCTGGTGCGTGGCGTACCGATGGCAACCGTGATGGCCGAGATGTTCGGCAAGGCGGAAGGGTGCTCGGGCGGGCGGGGCGGCTCGATGCACCTGTTCAGCAGCGATGCGAACTTCTACGGCGGCAATGCGATCGTCGGAGGCGGACTGCCGCTGGCCGTCGGTCTTGCCCTGGCCGATCGTTTGCGCGGCGAGGCGCGAGTCACTGCCTGCTTCTTCGGCGAGGGCGCGGTCGCCGAAGGCGAGTTCCACGAAAGCCTCAATCTCGCCGCCTTGTGGCAGCTCCCGGTGCTGTTCGTGTGCGAGAACAATCGCTATGCCATGGGCACCGCGCTGGAGCGATCGGAGTCGGAAGTCGACATCCACGCCAAGGCAGCGAGCTACGCGATCCGCAGCGAGGCAGTCGATGGCATGGATGTGATCGCCATGGAGGGCGCGGCACGGCGCGCGCTGGATTTCATCCGCAAATCCGGACGGCCCAGCTTCCTGGAGTGCCGAACCTACCGCTTTCGCGCCCATTCGATGTTCGACGCCCAGCTCTACCGTGACAAGGCCGAAGTCGAAGCCTGGCGCAAGGACGGCCCGATCGAGCGCTTCCAGCGCTGGCTCGAGGACAACGGGTTGATCCGAAACGACGATCTGGCGCGTATCGAAGGCGAGGTTGCGGCGGAGATCGCGGCAGCCGTGGATTTTGCCGAGGGCGGTGCGCTGGAACCCCTGGCGAACCTGCAGCGCCACGTGGTCTCGCCCGAGCGCCCTTCCCCGCCATCCCCGCAACCGTCCACCGCCCAGACCGTGGAAACGACCTACCGCGAGGCGGTCAGGGCGGGCATCGTCGAGGCATTGCAGCGCGACGATCGGGTCTTCCTGATGGGCGAGGACGTGGGCCGCTACGGCGGCTGCTACGCGGTGAGCAAGGGGCTGCTCGACCAGTTCGGCCCCGAACGCATCCGCGACACGCCTTTGTCGGAGTCCGGCTTCACCGGCGCCGGCATCGGCGCGGCGGTGGCCGGCATGCGGCCGATCGTCGAACTGATGACGGTGAATTTCTCGATGCTGGCACTGGACCAAATCCTCAACACCGCGGCCACCCTGCGCCACATGTCCAACGGCCAGTTCGGCGTGCCGCTGGTGATCCGCATGGCTACCGGCGCCGGACGCCAGCTTGCGGCCCAGCATTCCCACAGCCTGGAAGGCTGGTACGCCCATATCCCGGGCATCCGCGTACTCGCGCCGGCGACCCTGGAGGACGCCCGCGGCATGTTGTGGACCGCGCTCCAGGACCCGGACCCGGTGCTGATCTTCGAGAACGTGATGCTCTACAACCGCAGCGGGACACTCGCTGCCAATGCAGGTCCGGTCGACATCGATTGCGCGGCTGTGCGCCGCGCGGGCGAGGACATCTCACTCGTCACCTACGGCGGCTCGCTGCACAAGACACTGGAGGCCGCCGAGCAACTGGCGCGAGAGGGCATCTCCGCAGAAGTGATCGACCTCAGGACGCTGCGCCCGCTCGACGATGCCACCCTGCTCGCCTCTGTGGCCAGGACCCACCGCATGCTGGTCATCGACGAGGGCTGGCGATCCGGGAGCATCGCCGCCGAAATCGGCATGCGCATCGCCGAGGCCGGTTTCTTCGAGCTGGACGCACCGCTCGGACGCGTTTGCAGCGAGGAAGTGCCTGTCCCTTACCCCCGCCACCTGGAGGACGCTTCCTTGCCACAGACACCGAAGATCGTCGCCGCAGTGCGGGCCATGCTGGGACGGAGCTGAACTGATGGCCCGCTTCCTGATGCCCTCGCTAGGTGCCGACATGGAAGCCGGCACGCTCATCGAATGGATGGTCGAGCCCGGCCGCACGGTGCGCCGGGGCGACGCCATCGCGGTCGTGGAAACCGACAAGGGGGCCATCGAGATCCAGGTGTTCGAGGACGGCGTGCTGGAACGAACGCTGGTGGACATCGGTGCGACCGTGCCGGTCGGCACGCCGCTCGCCGAGATCGGCGTCGCAGGCGGAGCTCCGACCATACCCCTGGCGGCACGAACACCGGCATCGCGACCGGCGGAGTCGGCTGCCCCGGTCGGCAATGGGCGGCCCGCCGAACCTCAGCGCGCCCGAATCCAGGCCTCCCCGGCAGCCCGTCGCCTCGCCGAAAAGATCGGGATCGACCTCGAGAAGCTGAGCGGCAGCGGGCCCGGCGGAGCCATCGTACTCGCCGACGTCGTCGACCGGTCCGTCGCAGCCGAGGCGCCAACGCCGTTCGCCGCGCCTTCGGCGCCGGGCGGCATGCGTGAGGCCATCGCTGCCGCCATGTCCCGCGCCAAGCGGGAAATTCCCCACTACTATCTCGCTCACACGATCGAGCTCACGGCGGCGGATGCCTGGCTGGACCACCACAACGCGGCGCGCGATCCCGCCGAACGGGTGTTGCTGGGCGCCCTCTTCATCAAGGCCGTGGCACTCGCCGCGCAACAGTACCCCGAGTTCAACGGGCACTTCGTGGACGGCCGGTTTACCCCCGCTCCCGCGGTACACGCCGGTCTGGCGATCAACATCCGCGGTGTCGGCCTGGTGGCACCTGCCATCCACGACGCCGAGCAGCTCGATGTGGACGCGCTGATGGCCGCCACACGTGACCTGGTTACACGGGTGCGCGCCGGCCGCTTCCGCAGCTCCGAGCTGGCCGACCCGACGATCACCGTGTCGAGCCTCGGGGAGCGAGGCGTCGAGATCGTTTATGGCGTCATCTACCCGCCGCAGGTCGCCATCGTCGGTTTCGGCACGCCCGTCACCCGCGCCTGGGTCACCGACGGCATGGTCGGGCCGCGCCGCACCGTCAGCGTCAGCCTCGCCGGCGACCATCGCGTCAGCGACGGCCACCGCGGCGCCCTGTTCCTGGGCGCCATTGCGCGTCACCTGCTTGAACCGGAGCGACTATGAACGAACAGGAACTGGTTACCGCCCTGACCGAGGAACTCCACCGCATCGCCCCCGACGTGGATCTTGCGGCGATCGACCGTGACGGCGATCTGCGCGAGCAACTCGACATCGACTCGATGGACTTCCTCAACCTGATCACCTCACTGCACAAGCGCTACGGCATTCCCATTCCCCAAAGTGACTACGCGCGGCTGGCAAGCTTCGCCGACGCAATTGCCTACCTCTTGGAGAAGACCCGCCACTCTAAATAGACGCGACGCCCGAGATGCCAGGACACCATTTCGACCGGCGCGGACCGCAGCGCGATCGGCGCGGTCACGAATCCGTCGATTCGGCGCCACACCGCTGCCAAGTCAAGGCCGACGCGTACCTCCGCCCGGCCATCGAACGCGGCCCCTATGGCAGGGAGCGTAATCCGGAGAGCGCCGCACGGCTGCCCATTGGCGCCAACATTTGGTGCCTTCGACGCTCTGCCCGAGCATCCTGTCGTAGTCCGTGGATCGACTGAGACCGCTCCGACGGCTGCCGCATCCGGCAGACGCGTGACCCATCCGGCTCGCTGACGGCATCGTTCTCGAGCAGGTCGCCACGAAACCGATCAGGACCTAGCGCCTGTTTCGGTGCTGTGGCCATCGCCGGCATTGCCCAATATCCGTGCTCAGGCTTCGGTACGTTTGGCGACGAGCACGCCGTCCGCGTCGCTGGGCGTAGAGCCAAACCGAGCTGCGCCCCAGAGCTTGGGCACGGAACTGCCCACCCTATTTCGCGCTTCTCGACTGTCACGACCATCTTCGCCGTCACGGATGGGAAGGCCGATCAGTCTTGGCCTCATCAGTGAAGTGTCGTGCCGAGGCCGCAGCACTTCTTGTATTTCTTCCCGCTGCCACAAGGGCAGGGATCGTTCCGGCCGACCTTCGGGTGCTGCCGTCGGAAGGACTTGGCCGACTGCACCTCGTGCATGGCATGGCGATGCGGTAACCAGAACCGGTGAATGGCCGCCACCGAGGCTGGAATGCGCTTGGTGATCGCCTCGCGCTGCCTTGGAGTCGCGGTCTGCGCGCGTTCGACCTCGCTCACATCCTCGTCGCCCAGCAGACGGATCGGCTCGATCCACGCCGATCCGCGTGGATCCTCGAACAGCGGCCGCCAATCCGCATGGCTCAGCGCCACGCCTTCCATGAACCCGGCTGCCCACATCTCGCCATCGATGCATTCGATTGCACCCTCTTCCGAGGCGAACACGTCGAAGATCGGCTCATGGCTTTCGGCGTCATGCTGGAGACTCCAAATGATGCCATTGTAGTGACGCATGATCATTTCCATGATGCGCTGCGCCTCTGCGATGTCATTGAAGTGCGGCGCATCCTCGTCGCACTTGCCCCAGATGCCCGGGTACCACTGGTTCATGCTCAACGTGGTCGGACCAATGACGATCGCAGTCAGATAGCCGTCGAGCTGATCCAGCATCATCGTTTCATCCGAGGTGGCGTCGGACGACAGGAAAGCGTCCAGTTCGTCCATCTCCGCGGTCGACAGCGGCGTCGCAAGCCGGAGCGGGTTGGCGACCGCGCGCTTGGTCTCGGCGGCGCGGCGCGGCTCCCCAATCAGCGAAGCAATCCCGTCGGTGCGAATGGTTTGCATGGCTTCATCGAACGCTGCCTGGTCGGTCTCGAATTCATCCTCCCACACCGTGGAATTGCCATGCCCATCGACGACCTCGAGCGTCCAGGACGTGCCCGGCGTCCGGTAGATGCAGATTTCGACCGTAACCTCCCCCTCTGTGTAGTGCCGCTCCAGGGGCGAGTAGATCAGCTCGTTTTCGTCACGCATGGGTAGTGTCTTCTGGGTGGTTTCGCCACAATCAGTGCCCCGTCGATCAGTATCTGTGCAACCACGAGCCTGCCGGGCGCTTGCCAACCCGGGATCCGAGCCATGGTTTCGGACCCACGGTGGGCTCCAACTACGGGCGATCCTGTTGCGGCGTAAAGGCTGGCAATCCCGCGCCCTGCGCCGCCCTGGCGAGATCCGCTTCCAGCGTCGCCAGTGGAGCGCCAAGGCGGAGCGCGAGTTCCAGGTACGCCGCATCGAAGGCGGACAACTTGTGGCGGCGCGCGAGCTGCAGTGTGTCGTGCAGGGCATGGGCGGCGGTGCCGGTGTCAGTGACGATGTTGAGCCGATCCAGAAGGTTTACAAATGCCTGCGCGCGGGCCTCGGTCAGAAGACCACGTGCCTCGGCTTTCGCAATGACATTCGCCGCCTCGAGTGCCCACAGCGAGGGCAGCACGGCCTCGCCATGCGTCAGAGCCTCCAGAACCTCGGTGGCGTAGGTCACGTGGTCCGCAGATCCATCCTTCAGCAGCCAGCACATGGCCACCGAGTTGTCGAGGACGAACCTCATGCACGACCTTCGTTGATGAGCGCCTTCACGTCAACCTCCCGGCCAGCGGGCGTTCGTCCATCAGGCGACGCATCTCCGCGACAGCGAGGGCAGCGTCGCCGCGCTTCGTGCCTTGTGCGGGTACCAACTCCGCAACGGGCTCCCCGCGGAGCGTGATCGTGAATCGTTCTCCCGATTGCACGGCACGCAAGATCTCGGGAAGCTTGGTCTTGGCTTCGTACGAGCCGATGGTGTGATCCATGGGAACCTCCAGCATCCAATTAGACCAGTCGCAATTTGAGAAAGTGCGTAAGCATGTGCTTGGCAACGCACGGAGATCTCATCCGGCGCCAATCGACATCGATCGCAAACCGCACGCGGCAATGCTTGTGTATATACTTTGTCAGTATCTCTGGCGGAAGGGCCGACCATGTCCAAAGACGCCGTTTTCACGATGAAGCTGGAACCCGAGCTGCGCGCCGAGTTCATGGCGGAAGCCGAAGCCGCCCACCGCCCGGCCTCGCAGGTGCTGCGTGAGCTGATGCGCGAATTCATCCGACGCCAACGCGAGGCACGCGAATACGAGGAGTTCCTCCGCCGCAAGGTCGACGCCGGCCGGGCCTCGATGCGTGCCGGTAAGTATCGATCGAACGATGGGGTCGAGGCCGATTTTGCCGCACGGCGTGCCAAGGCTTCGAATCGCGCGTGAGCGTCGTCCGGACGTCCGAGGCCCTGCAAGATCGCGCCGATATCCGGGAGTACGTCGCTGCCGACAGCCCGAGCGCGGCGGCCCGAATGGATGAGCTGTTCAGCGACGCAGCCGCCCGCCTGACCGAGCATCCCAATCGTGGCAAGCGGGGAAGATTCCCGGCACTCGAGAGTTGATCCCACACGAAACCTATCGCCTCGTGTACGAGGTCAGCGGAGACACGGTGTGGATCCTCTCGCTCGTGCACTCGCCAAGGCGCGCCAACACGGCAACGCGAACGGTGAAGGCGATCACCGAAGGACTCTGCGGCCACAACTTCTCGGCCTCGGCGATCTCGGCCATCAACAGATGGTCTTGATGAGGCGCTCGCGCTTCGCCAACCGCCAGATGGACGAGCCCCAACTGTTCGTCGATGCGAGCTGCCCAGTCGTTCGGCTCGGCTGCCAGCTTGTCGCGCTGTGGGGGCCATTGCGGGGCCATTTCCAATAGCGGCCCAAGAGAAGCACTTAGGCCAGTTCGAAAACTGGCCTAAGTCATTGATTCGATTGGTCGGGGCGGTGGGATTCGAACTCACGACCCCTTGCACCCCATGCAAGTGCGCTACCAGGCTGCGCTACGCCCCGACACGAGGCGCGGATTATAGCACCGGCTGCGCCGAACGCCAGTCGATCTGCGGCATTCAGTCGGCGCGCAGTTCGGCCAGCACGTCCTGCAGGCTGGCGCGCGCCCGGGCAATCTCGGCGCGCAGCCGGACCGACTCCTCGGCGTCTTCCTGGGCGCGGATCACGGTCTCGCCGAGTTGGTTGCGGGCGCCCGAGATCGTGAACCCCTCGCGGTACAGCAGTTCCCGGATGCGACGCACCAGCAGGACCTCGTGATGCTGGTAATAGCGGCGGTTGCCGCGTCGCTTGAGTGGCTTGAGCTGGGTGAATTCCTGCTCCCAGTAGCGCAGCACGTGCGGCTTGACCGCACACAGTTCGCTGACTTCCCCGATCGTGAAATAGCGCTTGGCCGGGATCGGTGGCAGTTCGACGTCGGCTTCAGTCACGCACGTTGTCCGGATTGCTGAGTTGTTCCACGGCGGCCTTGAGTTTCTGACTCGAATGGAAGGTTACCACCCGACGGGCCGTGATCGGAATCTCTTCACCGGTCTTCGGGTTGCGCCCCGGCCGCTGCGGCTTGTCGCGAAGCTGGAAGTTGCCGAACCCGGACAGCTTGACGGATTCGCCACGCTCCAGCGCAAGGCGGATCTCTTCGAAGAAGCACTCCACCATGTCCTTGGCTTCGCGCTTGTTGAGGCCGACCTTTTCGAACAACAGGTCCGCGAGTTCAGCTTTGGTCAGGGTAACCATGTCAGCAGTTCATCCACGCAGTCTGGCACCGAATTGTTGTGCTGCCTGTGCCGTCAGTGCAGACGTCGCCGCCTCCACTTCCGCTTCCTCGAGTGTGCGGCGAGTATCTTGCATTAACACCCTGAAAGCAAGGCTCTTTTTCCCGTTTTCGATGCCACTGCCCTGATATAGATCGAACAGTTCAATCGATTTAACGATTTCCGGCGCGACCGCCGCCATGCTGCTCCGCAAGTCCTCCACCCGCACCGCATCGTCGACGATCAGCGCGAGATCGCGAGTCACCGCCGGCTGGCGGGAGATCGGCTGGTAGGCGGGCAGCCGGGCCCGGGTGAGGGCGTCGATGCGCAGCTCGAATACCACCGGCGCGGTACCCAGGTCGTACTTCTGGACGAGATTGGGGTGCAGTTCGCCGAGCACGCCGATGGTCTCGCCGCCAACGCTGACGCTGGCGCTGCGGCCAGGATGCAGCGCCGGATGGGCAGCCGCTGCGAATGTCGCGGCGGCCGGAGCCAGCAGCGCTTCGATGTCGCCCTTGACGTCGAAGAAGTCGATGCCGCGTGTGGCGGCGCCCCACTGCTCGGGCAACGCCGGACCGGCCGCGAGGCCGGCCAGCAGCAGCGGCTGATCGAAGCCGGTGACCGGCGCACCGGCGGCGTCGCGGCGAAAGCAGCGCCCGATCTCGAAGACCCGCACCCGCAATTGCTGTCGATTGCGGTTGGTGACGAGATTGCCGACCAGGCCACCGAGCAGGGTCGAGCGCATCACCGCAAGTTGGCTGGCGATCGGATTGGCCAGCCGGATCGGCGATCCGTTGCCGGCGAAGTCGCTTTCCCAGACCTCCTCGACGAATGCAAAGTTGATCACCTCCTGGTAGTCGCGGTCGGCCAGCCGGTGTCGCAGCGCCCAGGCCGGCCGCTGCGACTCGCTGTAGGTCAGCATCGCCAGCGAACCGCGCGGTGGTGGCGTCGGGATGTTGTCGTAGCCGTGCACGCGGGCCAGTTCCTCGACCAGGTCGACCTCGAGCTCGATATCGAAGCGGTAGCTCGGCGGCGTCACCGTGAAGTCGTCGCCACTGCTCGCGACTTCGAGTTCGAGTCCCTGGAGGATGGCCGCGATGCGGGCGTCGTCGAGGTCGATGCCGAGCAGCTTGCGGGCACGACCCGGGCGCAGGCGCACCGGCTCGCGCCGGGGCAGGTGCTCGGGCGACACCGCCTCGACCACCGGGCCGGCGCGGCCGCCGCAGATCGCCAGGATCAGTTCGGTGGCGCGCTCGATCGCCCTGGCCGGCAGTTCGAAATCGACGCCGCGTTCGAAGCGGTGCGAGGCATCCGACGAGAAGCCGTAGCTGCGGGCACGCCCGGCGATCGCGTCGGGCGCGAAGAACGCGCTCTCGAGGAACATGTCGGTGGTGTCGAGGGTGATGCCGCTCTGTTCGCCCCCCATCACCCCGGCCATCGCCAGCGCGGCGGCCTCGTCGGCGATCAGCAGGGTATCCGCACTGGGCTCGACGACCTGCTCGTTGAGCAGTTCGAGCGTCTCGCCTGCCCGTGGCAGGCGCACGTGGATGGCGCCAGTCAGCCGGGCGTCGTCGAATGCGTGCAGTGGCTGACCGAGCTCGAGCATGACGTAGTTGGTGACGTCCACCAGCGCGCTGATCGACCGCACGCCGCAGCGCTCGATGCGCTGGCGCATCCAGTCGGGCGTCGGCGCCTTGGCATCGACGCCGCGGATCACGCGGCCGCAGTAGCGCGGACAGCCCTCGGGCGCGTCGAGCACGATCTCGCGGCGATCGTCGATGCTGGGCGCGACGGTGGCAATGGCCGGCAGGGTCAGCGGCGCACCGGTCAAGGCCGCGACTTCGCGGGCGATGCCGGCGAGACTCAGGCAGTCGGCCCGGTTCGGCGTCAGCTTGATCGTGATCCTGGCGTCGTCGAGATCGAGATAGCGGCGGATGTCGCTGCCGACCGGGGCGTCGGCCGGCAGCGGCAGCAGGCCGGCGTGCTCGTCCGACAGCCCGAGCTCGCGGGCCGAGCACAGCATGCCGGAGGACTCGACGCCGCGCAGCTTGGCCTGCTTGATTCGAAAGTCGCCCGGCAGCATGGCGCCGACCAGTGCGCACGGAACCTTCATGCCGGCAGCGGCATTGGGCGCGCCGCAGACGATCTGCAGCGCCTCTCCCTGGCCGGCGTCAACCCGGCACACGCGGAGCTTGTCGGCATCCGGATGCTTGTCGGCGGACAGGATCTCGGCGACGACGATGCCGGTGAACGGTGGCGCCACCGGGTCGAGTTCCTCGACCTCGAGGCCGGACATCGTCAGCAGGTGACTGAGGCCGGCGGTATCGATGGCCGGATCCACCATCGACCGCAGCCAGCGTTCGGAAAATTGCATGGTCGCTTACCTGAATTGGCCGAGAAAGCGCAGATCGCCCTCGAAGAACAATCGAAGATCATTGACCCCGTAGCGCAGCATGGTCAGCCGGTCGGGCCCCATGCCGAAGGCGAAGCCGGTGTAACGTTCGGGATCGATGCCGCCGTGACGAAGGACATTGGGATGGACCATGCCGCAGCCGGCGATCTCCAGCCACTGCCCCTCCAGTTCGCCGCTCATGAAGGCGACGTCGATCTCCGCGCTGGGCTCGGTGAACGGGAAGAACGACGGCCGGAAGCGCACCTGCAGGTCGTCGGTCTCGAAGAAGCAGCGCAGGAAGTCGCTGACCACGCCCTTCAGGTCGGCGAAACTGATGTCGGCGCCGACCCACAGCCCCTCGACCTGGTGAAACATCGGCGAATGGGTCGCGTCGGAATCCACACGATAGACCCGTCCGGGAATGATCACCCGCAGTTCCGGCATGCGATCGAGGCCACCGAAGCGCTCGACATGCTCGAGCATGCTGCGGATCTGGACCGGACTGGTGTGAGTGCGCAGCAGTACGTCGCGCTCGCCTTCCAGATAGAAGGTGTCGTGCATCGAGCGCGCCGGGTGGTTCTCCGGCGTATTGAGTGCGGTGAAGTTGTGGAAGTCGGTCTCGATCTCTGGACCGTCGGCGACCTCGAAGCCGATCGAGCGGAACAGGTTTTCGATGCGCTCCAGCGTGCGGCTGACCGGGTGCAGACCGCCAAGGCCGAGACCGCGGCCCGGCAGCGTCACATCCAGCGCCTCGGCCGCCAGTTGTGCCGCCAGCCTGGCCTCGCGGATCGCACCACGGCGGGCCTCGAGCGCCTGCTCGATGTGGCCCTTGGCCTGGTTGATGCGGGCGCCGGCCTCGCGCCGGGCATCGGCGTCGAGTTTGCCCAGGGTCTTCAGCTGGGCGGTGATGCTGCCGCTCTTGCCGAGATAACGCGCCTTGGCCTGCTCCAGTGCGGCCGCGTCCACGGCGGCAGCGAACTCCGCCTGCGCCTGGGCGACCATTTGCTCCAGATTTTCCATTGCTTCGATCGAGACAGAAGAGGAATCAAAAAAAAAGGAGGCCAGGCCTCCCTTTTTCGCGCCGCGTCGAATTACGCAGCGAGCTTGGCCCGGGCCTGGTCGGCGAGCGCCGCAAAAGCGGGCTTGTCGAACACCGCGAGGTCGGCCAGGACCTTGCGATCGACTTCGATCGCGGCCTTCTTGAGGCCGTTCATGAAGGTGCTGTAGGTCATGCCCAGTTCGCGCGACGCCGCGTTGATACGGGCGATCCACAGGGCGCGGAACTGGCGCTTGCGCTGACGGCGATCCCGGTACTGGTACTGACCAGCCTTCATCACCGCCTGTTTGGCGATGCGATAGACGTTCTTGCGACGGCCGCGGTAACCCTTGGCCTGGGCGAGGACTTTCTTGTGACGGGCACGTGCGGTGACACCGCGTTTCACTCGGGGCATGGCGTTCTCCTAATCAGGCGTAAGGCAGCATGGCGCGGATCAGCTTGGCGTCGGAGGCGTGAACCTCCTTCATGCCGCGAAGCTGGCGCTTGGCCTTGGTGGTCTTCTTGGTCAGGATGTGGCGCTTGAACGCCTGCGAACGCTTGATCGCGCCATTGGCGCGAACCTTGAACCGCTTGGCGGCCCCGCTCTTGGTCTTCATCTTGGGCATCGATTGCTCCGTTTATGTCATGACACCAGGTACCGCATGGGGACGGTTTCAAAACCCGGCTTCACTTGTCAGCCGGCGGCATGCCGCCGGTCCCGCTGCCCCGCCGGCTTGCCGCCGGGGCGAAAATTCTCGGGTGATCACTTCTTCTTCGGTGCGATCACCATCACCATCTGACGCCCTTCCATCTTGGGCATCTGCTCGACCTGACCGATTTCGTCGAGGTCGGCCTTGATCCGCTCCAGCTGACGCAGGCCGAATTCCTGGTGGGCCATTTCGCGGCCCCGGAAACGCAGGGTCACCTTGCAGCGGTCGCCGTCGTTGAGAAAGCGCACCAGATTCCTGAGCTTGATCTTGTAGTCGTTCTCGTCGGTACCGGGACGCAGCTTGACTTCCTTCAACTGCGTCTGCTTTTGCTTCAGTTTG
>JAGRFY010000186.1 GCA_020445765.1 Rhodocyclaceae bacterium
AACGCCGGCTGCTGCAGGCGATGACCGCCGATTTCGACCTGATGCCGCCGCCGGTGGCCGGCGGCCGTGACGACCCCGACGACGATGGCGAGGACGCGCTGAAGCAGATGGCCGAGACCATGCTCAATGCCGATGCCATGATGATGTACGAGCATGAGATTGCCGATGCCGAGAGCCGCATGAGGGCGCAGGTGGCCGAGATCGAACCGCCCGCGGTCGCGGCCCCGGCCGATGCCGACGCCGCGATCGATTCCGACGCCGCGCTGCCGGCCGGCGACGACGCATCGCGATCCGCGTCCGACGAAGCCGGGGCCTCGCCGCTGCCCGAGGAAAGCCGGCGCGCGCTGGCGCAGACGGTGGTCGTACCGGCAAGCGAAGCGCAGGCATTCGCTGCCGCCGTGCGCGCGGCCGAGCCCGTGCCCGATGCGGCCACTGCGGTGGCACCGCCGACGGCCGCTGCCGCCAAGCAGCCGGTCGCCGCGTTGCCGGTGCCGGAGGCGATGGTGGACGACGGCGCGCGCGCTGAGGACGATGCCGCAGGTGGCCTCAAGCTCGCGCTGCTGTTCGCGGCACTGGCGCTGGCCGCGATCGCGGCGTGGCTGGTGATCGGGCGCTGAACCGGCCGGCGCGCGCGCCGGCGCCGCGCATCGGCGGCGGGGGCATCGGGTACAATCGATGACTTCCCCGCGCCCTCGCCGGACACGCGATCACCGACCATTACATCCATGAAAAGCGCCGATATCCGCAAGAAGTTCCTCGAGTTCTTCGAGTCCAAGGGCCACCAGATCGTGGCTTCCAGTTCGTTGGTACCGCACGACGACCCGACACTGCTGTTCACCAATGCCGGCATGAACCAGTTCAAGGACGTCTTTCTCGGTTTCGACAAGCGTGCGTACAGCCGGGCCACGACCTCGCAGAAGTGCGTGCGTGCCGGCGGCAAGCACAATGACCTCGAGAACGTCGGCTATACCGCGCGTCACCACACCTTCTTCGAGATGCTGGGCAACTTCAGCTTCGGCGACTATTTCAAGCACGACGCCATCAGCTATGCCTGGGAACTGCTGACCGAGGTCTTCGAACTGCCGAAGGACAAGCTTTGGGTGACGGTCTATGCCGAGGACGACGAGGCGTTCGAGATCTGGACCAAGACCGTCGGCGTGCCGGCGGAGCGGGTCATTCGCATCGGCGACAACAAGGGCGCGCGCTACGCCTCCGACAACTTCTGGATGATGGGTGACACCGGGCCCTGCGGCCCGTGCACCGAGATCTTCTACGACCACGGCCCGGAAATCTGGGGTGGGCCGCCGGGCTCGCCCGAGGAGGATGGCGATCGCTACATCGAGATCTGGAACAACGTGTTCATGCAGTTCAATCGCGACGAGGCCGGCGTCATGCATCCGCTGCCGAAGCCGTCGGTCGATACCGGCATGGGCCTCGAGCGCATCGCCGCCGTCATGCAGGGCGTGCACAGCAACTACGAGATCGACCTGTTCCGCCGCCTGATCGCTGCTGCCGCCAGGGTGACCAACACCACCGACCTGCAATCCACCTCGCTGCGCGTGATCGCCGACCACATCCGTTCCGGCGCCTTCCTCGTCCTCGACGGCGTGCTGCCGTCGAACGAAGGGCGTGGTTACGTGTTGCGACGGATCATCCGCCGTGCCCTGCGTCACGGTCACAAGCTGGGTATCGAGCGGCCGTTCTTCCATCGCCTGGTGGCGCCGCTCGCTGCCGAAATGGGCGACGCCTACCCGGCGCTCGCCGAGCGCGCCGAAGCGGTCGCCACGGTGCTGGCCCAGGAAGAAGCGCGCTTCGCCGAGACCCTGGACCAGGGCATGCGCATCCTCGAACAGGCGATTGCCAACCTCGAGGGCGACATCATTCCCGGGGCGGTGGTGTTCCAGCTCTACGACACCTACGGCTTCCCCCTCGACCTGACGCGTGATGTCGCGCAGGACAACGGCTTCACCATCGACGAGATTGGCTTCCGCGCCGCGCTGGCCGAGCA
>JAGRFY010000187.1 GCA_020445765.1 Rhodocyclaceae bacterium
GACGATCAACAAGATGAACCGGATCTCGCGCCAGATCCTGCAGGAGACCGGCCAGGAGCCGGATCCGGCGACGCTCGCCAAGAAGATGGAGATGCCGGAGGAGAAGATCCGCAAGATCATGAAGATCTCCAAGGAGCCGATCTCGATGGAGACCCCGATCGGCGACGACGACGACTCCCACCTGGGCGATTTCATCGAGGACACGGCCACCCTGGCGCCGGCCGACGCCGCGATGTATTCGAGCCTGCGCGATGCCACCGGCGACGTGCTCGACTCGCTGACGCCGCGCGAGGCCAAGGTGCTCCGCATGCGCTTCGGCATCGAGATGAACACCGACCACACGCTGGAAGAAGTCGGCAAGCAGTTCGACGTCACCCGCGAGCGCATTCGCCAGATCGAGGCCAAGGCTCTGCGCAAGCTGCGCCATCCCAGCCGCTCCGAGAAGCTGCGCAGTTTCCTCGACAGCGAGCCCTGACCTCCATCGCCTTTCGACGGCCGGCTTCTCGGCCGCAGGGCCTTTAGCTCAATCGGTTAGAGCAGCGGACTCATAATCCGTTGGTTGCGGGTTCGAGTCCCGCAGGGCCCACCAAATAATCAATGGCTTACGGCATTTCGCTGTAAGCCATTTGTCTTTCGCGCCGGCCTTGTACGCACTTTGTAAGCGCCAGAACGAAGAAACCCGGCCGAAGCCGGGTCGCTCTGCGTCGCGCGATGATCAGTCCGGGTCTGGCCGGATTCGCGCATCCGTCACGCCAATGATCAGCACCGGGCACCCGGGCGGCGGCGGGTAGCCGCGCTCCTGCTCGAATCGCGCCTTGCGTTCCTCGAGCGTCTCGCCGGGCATCACGAGCAGGCCGGGCAGCGGCACTTCCGCGCCCGCCCTGCGCTGCTCCAGCTTGGCAATTCTGGTTTTCAAGTTCATGGCGCTGCCTCCGTGGCGTGTCAGGTGCCGTACTTCGACACGATGCGCTGAAGCGCCAGCCGCACCATGCCGTGCGGGGCCTGCTTCGAGTAGCCGTATTCGAGCCTGGGACCGTAGTCCATCGGATTCACGATCCAGACCGACCCCGATCGCGGCATGGCGCCGGGTTGCCACAAGCCTTCGATCGTCCAGGCATCCCGGAAACGGCCGGTGTCCACCGGGCTTCGAAGGACAACGTCGTCGAACAACTCGAGAACAATGCTTCGAACTTCGGTGTCGAGCGATCGGGTCGCCTTCTCTGCGAAGCGCCTTAGGTCCAAGCTGAATGTCATTGCTGTGCCTCCAGGGCTTCAATGCGGCGCTCCAGGTCGCCGGCCTCGCGGACTTTCGCCAGCAGGGACAGGACGTAGGCCAACCGCCCGGCGGCCTGCACGTCGATTTCCCCCGCCCGCGCCCGCCGGTACAGCCGGGCCAGCTCGTCACCGATCTCGCCCTGCGTGCGCAGCGGGCAGCGCACCCGCCGGGGGGTGGGGGTCGCCCGTTCCCCGGCGCTGGCGCGGTCACCACCGCTGAATTGGTCGTCAGGATCGGCCATCTATCGCCCGCCTATGCGGCCTTTCGGTGCGCTTCAGCGTCCAGCCGCAGGCGCATGTGCTCCACCGCGTCCCTGCCGAAGTTGAAGACGCCCCATCCCTCGCGCGCTGGCTCAAGCGGGCTCGTAAGCAAGGCGCGCAGCGTCCGATCGCCGTTCCAGCCGGTCATCGAGCGCGTGATCCCGGCCATGTGCGCCAGGCCCTCGCGGGCGAACTCGACGGACGCGCGCTCGAAATCGAGTTGCGCGGCGCGAGCCGGGTCTGCAGCGCGTCGGCTCTGCCGCCAGACATCGCCGATGACCTTCAACTCATGGTCGAGCGCCGCCAAAGGTGCCGGTGCGCGCAGCAAGGCGATGGCAAGGCGTTGGTGCTGATCCGGGGCGTCCTTGATGTGGTCGAGCATTTCCTTCCTCTCCCGCGTCGGCAGGCTGCGCCACCAGTCGCGCATTTCGCGATCCTCGATTGCGACGGCAGCGGCGGATGGATCGAGCTCCGGCACTGCATAGAGCGCCTGCTCGCGCGCGTCGACGCCGCGCTCGAACATCGTCAGTTGGGCCGATGCAGCGGCCACGCGGCCGAGGGCGTCCGCCCGGAGCGGGTCGGATCTCGCGGCCTTTCCCTCTGCGGACAAGTGGGCGTCGCTCGTGATGCCATCGATTTTTTCGGCTGCCTCGGTCACGAGCCGGCCGGCGCTCTTGAACAGTTCGACAGGCTCGCTGACTACGTTCGGCTCAGGGATCGGCGGCAAGGTCGCCTCGCGGCCCAGGAAGCGCATTTTCGTTCCGGCTTCGTTGATCTCGAGTTCCATCGGTGGGGTCTCCTTAAGCAGAAAGCAGTTCGTCGGCGCGGGCGCGGATCTCGTCGCCGGGGTGCGGGTTCGCGACGGCAAACTCGGGGTGGCTCGGCAGCGCCGGCAGATCGGCGAAGGTGCGGGCGCTGGCGGCCTTGCCGCCGGGCTGCATGGCAGCGTTCGCGCACACCCGATCGAGCGCCGACAGTTCGATGAAGGCGGCGCGCAGGGCTGCTGCTGCGCTCAGGTATGCAGCGCCAGCGCTGACGCGTGCGGCATTCGCTTCGGAAGGTGTCATGGGTGTTTCTCCATTGATGGCGGCGTCCGGCCGGCTGCGGTGCCCTCGTCGGGCTTGGAAAGGTGCCCCGCCGGCCGAGCCGGTGCGGTAGGAGTGCGCATTCCACTGAACGTGACC
>JAGRFY010000045.1 GCA_020445765.1 Rhodocyclaceae bacterium
GCGAGACCGACCTGACCTGGGACGCGGGCATCGTCGCCCAACCGGCCCATATCGGTGACCGGGTGTGGGAAGACAGCAATGCCAACGGCGTGCAGGATGCGGGTGAATCGGGCATTGCCGGCTTCACGGTGCTGCTCAAGGACGAGTTCGGCAACGTGCTCGACACCACCACCACCGACGGCGACGGCCTCTACGGCTTCGACGTCGCGCCGGGCACCTACTCGGTGGCGGTCGAGGCGCCCAGCGGCTACGTGCTGACCGCCAAGGACGCCGGCGGTGACGACGCGGCCGATTCGGATGTCGATCCGGCCAACGGCATGACCGACAACGTCACGGTCGGCGCCGGCGAGCGCATCGATAGCGTCGATGCCGGCCTGTACCGCAAGGCCGCGATCGGCGACAAGGTCTGGCTCGACAAGGACGGCGACGGCACGCAGGACGCCGACGAGGCCGGGGTTGCCGGCGTCACGGTCAATCTGCTCGACGAAGGCGGCAACGTCGTCGCGAGCCAGAGCACCAATGCCGACGGCAACTATCTGTTCGACGGACTGATGCCGGGTCGCTACTCGGTGGCCTTCGAGGCGCCGGCAGGCTACGCGTTCACGCTCCAGGACCAGGGCGACGACGCCACCGATTCGGACGTCGACGCCAACGGCTTCGCCGTCGCGACCGATCTCGAGTCCGGCGAGACCGACCTGACCTGGGACGCCGGCATCGTCGCCCAACCGGCCCATATCGGTGACCGGGTGTGGGAAGACAGCAACGCCAACGGCGTGCAGGATGCGGGTGAATCGGGCATTGCCGGCGTCACCGTGCTGCTCAAGGACGAGTTCGGCAACGTGCTCGCCACCACCACCACCGACGGCGACGGCCTCTACGGCTTCGACGTCGCGCCGGGCACCTACTCGGTGGCGGTCGAGGCGCCCAGCGGCTACGTGCTGACCGTCAAGGATGCCGGCGGTGACGACGCAGCCGATTCGGACGTCGATCCGGTCAATGGCATGACCGACAACGTCACCGTCGGCGCCGGCGAGGGCATCGACAGCGTCGATGCCGGCCTGTACCGCAAGGCCGCGATCGGCGACAAGGTCTGGCTCGACAAGGACGGCGACGGCACGCAGGACGCCGACGAGGCCGGGGTTGCCGGCGTCACGGTCAATCTGCTCGACGAAAGCGGCAACGTCGTTGCGAGCCAGAGCACCAATGCCGACGGCAACTATCTGTTCGACGGGCTGACGCCGGGTCGCTATTCGGTGGCCTTCGAGGCGCCGGCAGGCTACGCGTTCACGACGCAGGACCAGGGCGACGACGCCACCGATTCGGACGCCGACGCCAATGGCTTCGCCGTGGCAACCGATCTCGAGTCCGGCGAGACCGACCTTTCGTGGGACGCCGGCATCGTCGAATTGCCGAAGGAAGAAGTCTGCATCCAGTACGACTTCAACGGCTCGTCCAGGACCGATGGCTACGACGGCAACATTCGCAGCTACGAAGTCGACGGCGTCAAGGTCAACGTCAGTGCGTTCTACTCGACCAAGGACTTCAGCAAGTTCGGCACCGCCTACCTGGGCGCCTACGCGGGCGGCCTTGGCGTGACCGACGTCAGCGAGGGATCGGGCAGCGGCAGCCTGCACGCGATCGACAACGTCGGCTACAACAACTTCGTGCTCTTCGAATTCGATCGCGCCGTCACGGTCGATCGCGCCTTCCTTGGCTACGTGGTCGATGACAGCGACCTGCAGGTGTGGATCGGCAACTTCAACGATCCGCTCAACAACCACCTGAGCCTGAACAGTTCGGTGCTCGCCAGCATGGACTTCACCGAGCTCAATGGCACCACCTCGACCACCACCCGCTGGGCCGACTTCAATGCCGGCGCAGTCAGTGGCAACGTACTGGTGATCGCTGCCGATACCACCGACACCACGCCGGAAGACCGCTTCAAGATCGAGCATCTCGAGGTCTGCCATGAAGGCGACGTGGTGCCGCAGCTGGCCCACATCGGCGACACGGTATGGCTCGACGTCAACGGCAACGGCGTGCAGGACGCCGGCGAGGCCGGCGTCGCAGGCGTCACCGTGACCTTGAAGGACGGACAGGGCAATGTCGTGGCGACGACCCAGACCGACGCCAACGGCAACTACGGTTTCGACGTCGCTGCCGGCACCTACTCGATCAAGGTCGCTGCACCGGACGGCTTCACCTTCACCAGCAAGGATGCAGGGTTCGACGACGGCCGCGATTCGGATGTCGATCCGGCGACCGGTCGCAGCGCCAGCATCACGGTCGCGGCGGGTGAGACCAACGACACGCTCGATGCGGGTCTGTTGAAGATCGCCAAGAACACCGGTGCGATCGGCGACAGGGTGTGGGAGGACAAGAATGTCGACGGCATTCAGGACGCCGGCGAGGCCGGCATCGCCGGCGTCACGGTGAAGCTTCTCGACGGCAACGGCAACGTGCTGGCCACCACCACCACCGACACCAATGGCGGCTACCTGTTCGAGAATCTCGCTGCCGGCAGCTACAAGGTACAGGTGGTCAAGCCGAACGGCTATTACGCGACGGTTGCCGACAAGGGCACCAACGATGCGATCGACAGCGACATCGATTCGTCCGGCCGCACCGGCCTGATCTCGCTGGCCGAGGGCGAGACCGACCGCAGCGTGGACGCAGGCCTCTACCGCAAGGCCAGCATCGGCGACAAGGTGTGGGAGGACATGAACCACAATGGTGTCCAGGACTCCGGCGAACCGGGCATCGGTGGCATCCGCGTGACCTTGTATGGCTGGACCGGCGCCAGCCAGTACAAGGTCGGTTCGACCACTACCGACAGCCAGGGCGAATACAGCTTCCATGGCCTCGATGCCGGTTGGTACAAGATCGCGTTCGACAAGGCCAACGTCTATCACCACAGCGGCTGGGGTGGTACCTACAACATGAGCGACTGGTACTGGGCCTTGAAGGACGCCGGTTCCGACGACGCCCGGGATTCGGACGTCTTCTCGAAGTCGGGCGACACCACCAATACGGACTGGACCTGGCTCGATGCCGGCGAGTACGACATGAGCTGGGATGCAGGCATCACACCGATCGTCATCGATCTGGATGGCGATGGCGTCGAGACCGTATCGCGCAAGGATGCCGGCGGCAGTTTCGATCTGTTCGGCAACGGCCGTGAGATCGAGTCCGGCTGGGTCGCCGCGGACGATGCGCTGCTGGCGGTCGATGTCAACGGCAACGGCACGATCGACGACATCTCCGAACTGTTCGGCGGTCGTTCGATCGGCGACGGCTTCGCCCGCCTTGCCAGCTACGACAGCAATGGTGACGGCCGGGTGGATGCCGCCGACAGCAATTTCGGCGATCTGCTGGTGTGGCAGGACGCCGACGGCGACCACCAGACCGACGCCGGCGAGCTGCGTACGCTCGAAGAGGCCGGCATCGCCAGCCTGTCCACCGGGCACGTCGATCACCCCTTCGTCGATGACCAGGGCAACCTGCATCTCGAAAGCGGTCTCGCGACGCTGGATGACGGCACTGCGGTCGACATGACCGACGTGTATTTCAACGTCTCCCAGGGTGATGCCGCGCGGGCCGGCGTCGAGCTGCCATCGATCGCCGACTTGATGGCCAACGGCGGCAGCCTGCTCTCCGACGACGGCAGTCTCGATGCGCTGCTCGGCACGCCGGCCGAGACGGTGGCCGATCCGGTCGTCGGTTCCCGCGCCGGCGAGGTGCCGAACCACCATGACGGGCTGCCGCTGCACCAACTCGCGGATCTGCTCGACGCCTCGGCATATGCCTGATCCACGTAGGCGCGTCCCTCGCGGCGCGCCTGCATCAACCTTCAACAAGGAGAAGACCACAATGAAACCTGCTCAGCTCAAGCGCCTCACGCTTGCCTTCGCCGTGGCTGGCCTGACCGCCGCCGGCGGCGCCCATGCTGACGTGCTGACCACCGATGTCGCCAGCCAAGGCATCGGTACCGGCCTGAACTTCACGTTCAACCTGAACAATGTCAATCAATCGCGTACGGTCGGAACGTTCGCCGTCGAAAACCTGACGACCGGTTCCTCGTTCCTGGCCTTCTGTGCCGACATCCTGACGACGATCAACAACCTGGAAATCACGCAGGTGAATGCGGGGGGGGTCGCGTTCGACGCGGTCAGCAATCCGAGCTTCTTCAACAGCAGCGTCGCCAACGACGTTCAGGCACTGTTCGACCAACGCTACGGCTCGCTGAACCTCTCCGACAACTCCCAGACCGCGGCATTCCAGATCAGCCTTTGGGAAATCATCCATGACAACGCCGACAAGACCATTGGCGGTGGCGATCTGGTCTGGGATGTCCCCCAGGCGGATCCCAACGGCGCGCTCAAGACCGACGTGCTCACGACAGCCGGCACCTGGCTTGCCAACCTCGCGGATCCGACCCCCGCAAACAGCTTCGACCTGACCGTCTGGCAGACGGCGGCCGGTGCGCCCGAGTCGCAGCCGTATATCCAGGCGAGCCTGCCGTCCAACGGCGTCCCGGTGCCCGGCACGCTGGCGTTGGGCCTGGCCAGCCTGGTCGGCTTCGGCGTGGTTCGCCGCCGTCGCTGAAGCAGGGACGGAAGTCCTGAACGGGGCGGCGCCGATCGAGCGGCCCGCCCCGTTGTCAATTCCGCCGGGTAGTGTGCACTACCCGGGTCGACTGGACTGCGTCGTGGCGCGCTGCACGATCGGAAATCTTCGTCCGGTGTAGCCTATGCGAGCAAACTGCCATTGCGCGCAAGCTGCCGGCCACCCGCGCGACATCGAGCAGGCCGTCGCTTGCGCGAAGCCGCGCATCCCTCGCTGACCAATTGATCCATTCGAACATGCTCAACAATGCAGAATCGTGCCGTCGCTGGATTGCCGCCGGCGTCTTCGTCTTGGTGTCGGGCACCGGCCCGGTGTTTGCCGGGCCGGTGCAGTGGCTGAGCCCCGAGCAGGCGAGGAGCCTGCCGGGTTCACCGCTCGAGGAGCCGGCCCGGCTCCTGCAGCAAGGCCAATTCGCCGATGCCGAGGCCGGATTCCTGAGCCTGCTGGGGAGCCCCGAGCACGCCGTGCAGGCAATGCTCGGCATGGCGGCCAGTGCCCAGGCTCGCGGGCGCGGGGATGCCGCACGCAACTGGTTGCGGCGCGCGCTGTCGGAAGCACCCGACAATGTCGAGCTGCATCGTGCCGAAGCCCGCCTGCTGATCGAGCAGGGGGATCTCGGCGCCGCGATTTCGGCGCTCGAAGGCACCTTGCGCGAGTTTCCCTCCGAGCCGGCTGTTCGTCGGGATCTCGCCGTGGCACTGTCCCATGAGGGCCGGGTCGACGACGCGATTTCGCATCTCAGGCGCCTGGCCGACGACCCGGCGAGCGGCGCCGCGGCCCAGTCAGAGCTCGGTATCGCCCTGATCGCTGCCGGCAAGCATGCCGAAGGCGTCGCGATACTCGAGGAACTGGCCACCGGCAGGGCGCCATTGCCGTTGGCCGCGGCCGAGGCGCTGGCGCACGGACTGCTGCAACAAGGGCGCGCCGCCCGCGCCAACGAGGTCGTACACAAGGCAATGAACGCAGGTGAGGACAGCCAGCGCCTCCGTCTCCTGCAGGGTGATGCCATGATCGCCGCCGGCGGTTTCGAGCAGGCGGTGATGGCCTACCGCAAGGCGCTCAACTTCCAGCGGATTCCGCTCGCCGAACTCAAGCTCGGACATGCACTGGCTGCCGCTGGCGATGAAGCCGGCGCTGAAATGGCTTACCTGCGCGCGCTCGAGCTCGATGCCAACTACGTGCCGGCAATGAATAATCTCGCGATGCTCAAGGCCGGCGACGCGGACGCGCTCGACGAGGCGCAGGCCTGGGCCGACCGGGCGATCGCGGCGGGCCCGCCCGTTGCTGCCTTGTACGATACCCTCGGCTGGGTCCGCCAACAGCGTGGCGAGACGGCACTCGCCCGCGAAGCCTACCAGCGTGCGCTCCAGCTGGATCCTGGCCACCAGGCGTCGGCGGCCCATCTGGCAGCCCTCGGTGGGCCACCGGTGGCAGCCAATGCGCTGGCCGATCCGACCGCGACGGCCGACGAACGACCCGTCGCGTCCGCCGCATCGAGAACCGCCAGCGGCATCGTCACCCAGTCGCCGGCAGCGGTGGCGCTCGCGCCGCAGGCGGCCGCGCAGCCGGTCGCCGAGCCGCCTCTCGAGACTCGGCGGGCGAACCTGCGTGACCGGCTCGAGCGCTGGCGCGCAGCCTGGCAGGGCAAGGATCTCGAGACCTATCTCGGTGCCTACGGCGATGCCTTCGAGCCCGGCGACGGCGCCAGCCTGTCGGCCTGGAAGGCTTTGCGTGCCCAGCGCCTGGGCAAGCCGGGGCGCATCGAGGTGACCGTGGACAAGCTCGAGATCGACGTCCAGGGCGATCAGGCAACGACGCGCTTCGAGCAGGGCTACCAGTCGTCCAATTATCGCGACCGATCCCTGAAGACGCTCGAATGGGCGCGAGTCGAGGGCGGCTGGGTCATCATTGCCGAGCGCGCGACTCTGATTCGCTGAGCGTCGAGGCCCCGTCCGGCAGACGCCGTGCCCGACAATCGGCGGACGGGATGCGCCGGGCTCCGCGCCCTCAGCCCATCTTCACGGCCGTGCCGCTGACCGCGACCATCATCATGCCGTTGCTCTCGCCCAGCACCTCGTAGTCGAAGTCGATGCCGATCACGCCGTCGGCGCCGAGATCCTTTGCCGCTTCGATCATGTCTTCGACGGCAGCGTCGCGCGCGCCGGACAAGGCTCGCTCGTAGCCGCCGGCGCGACCGCCGACGACGTCGCGCACGGACGAGAACAGGTCACGAAAGATGTTTGCGCCAATGATGGCCTCGCCGTGCACGACACCGACGTATCGCTCGATGCGCGCGTGATCCGGCGACGGGATCACGGTGGCGAGAAAGAAGCCCTTGTCCTGCTTGGAAAACCAGCCCATTGATTGTCCTCCTGGCAATGATTGCCGCATGGTCGACCGGACGCGCCGGACGCGGTTCAGCGAAGTCGAATCTCGGCGACGGTCGGTAAGTCGGTCGGATGTGCAATGCCGTCCATGACGTTGGGCAGGCGACCGACGATCTCGGCCGGACCTTCGACACGGGCGTCGAAGAAGATCCGCCCGCGTTCGTTCCAGCCGCCCTGGCCGTCGATCCGGAGCTCCCCGGACAGGGTCCGCAGATCCAACGAGCCACTGTTGCCGCGGGCGGTCGCATTCAATTCGTAGTCGCCGAAGCGACGGCCGGGCACCAGATCGACGCCGGCATCACTCCACTGCAGGCGCGCCGGGCCGTTGCAGGCACCGCGCCATTCGCAGCGGATGCCCGGCGTTTCGAGGCGGGCGGCGCCGCGCCAGCCGGCCCGGGCCAGCGGATGGGGGATCGAATCGAGCAGCGCACGGAGCGGCGCGTCCAGATCGGCGCGGACGATCTCGACGCCGCTCGGCATCAGTCGCAGCTGAAGTACCGTCTTGCCGCGCTCGTCCAGGCGCCAGCCCAGGCGGCCGGTCGCCAGTGCACCGAACTCGGTGTGCCAGCGGCCCTGAAGCCAGGGCTGCGCGGCACGGCCGTCGCCGCTCAGACTGGCGAAGGTGCCGCTGCCCGCCCATACCGTTCCGTGGGCGTCGAGCAGTCGCAGGCGTCCGTCGCTGACGCCGGCGACGGCGCGGTCGAGCACGGTGGCCGGCATCCGCCACAGCACCAGCGCGCCCAGTGCGGCCGCAAACAGCAGGGTGCGCCAGATCATCCGCCGTCGCCGCCGACCGCCAGCAGGCGACCGTTGATCCCGAGCGCGTCGGGCGACGGCGTCAGTTCGAGTTCAAGCGGTCGCAGTCCCTCGTCGGCCTGCATCGCCGCCAGCCACTCGATCACGCCGGCAGCGGGACCTCGGCCGGACACTGCGACGCCGTCGCCTTGCTCCTCCAGCGTGATGTCGAGGCCACGGGCGGCAGCCGCCGCGCGCGCAGCCGCGACGCGGTCGCTGATCGGCGCACGGGCACCCGGGGCCGCCCGCGCCAGGCTTGCCAGCGCGTCGGCCTGATCCTGCATGCGCGCCAGTCTGGCCTCGGCGGCCGGAACCGCCGTCGCCAGCCGTTGCCGTTCGCGCCACACCCACTCGGACACGCTGATCAGGCCGGCGACCACAAGCACCGTCGCGGCGACCGTCAGCATGCGTCGCTCGCGGACACTGGCGCCCAGCCATCGATTGCGCAGCCTGCTCGCCGGCATCATCGCACCACCTGCGTACGGATCACCATCTCCGCGCCGGAACGACCGGCGCCGGCGTCGTAGCCGAGGGCCGCCAGCCGCGCGCCGAGCCGATCACGGTCGCTCGCGGGAATTGCGGGCAGGGCGAGCGTGAGATGGCCGTCGCGGTAGTCGAGCGCAGCGACCGAATCGCGGGTGGCCACGCCTCGTGCCTGGGCATAGGCCGCAAGCAGGGCCAGCAGATCGTCGTCGCGAAGCTGCCCATGGCGCATGCGAACCTCGTCCAGCCTTCGCTGGAGCTGGGCGGCGGGTGCGATCGCCGGCGTATTGGGCAGGGCGGTCTCGAACAGGCGCTGCATGCGCAGCTCGAGGTCGTCCAGGCGCTGGCGCTGCAACAGCACTTCGCCGGCGCTGGCCAGCAGCAGGATCGCCGCGCTCGCGGCCGCCAGCCGCATCGGTCCGCGCAGTCGCCCGACCCAGCCGGCGCGCTTGTGGCTTGGCGCGAACTGTCCTTGCAGCAGGTTGGTCGCTGCCGGGCAAGCCTGCCACCACAGGTAGGCCGCAGCCGCGTCGAAGCGGCATCCCAGATCGGCTGCCTCGGGCGGCATCCCGACGTCGACGCCCGGCGCGGCATGGATCGCGATCGATGCCGGCAGGGTATTGGCCGCGCGTGCCCGGTCGAGGGCGTGGCTCAGCAGCGGCAGGGCGGTGGCCAGCGGCGGATCGAGCGCAATCGCCGGCGCCGTGCCGGGTCGCAGCACCAGGCCGTGCTCGGCGACCGCGAGATGCCAATCAGGGTTGTCGCCCCCCGGTGCGCATTGCAGCTCGGCATGGGCGGCGACCGGCGGCCGGCCGATCGCGGCAAGCTGCGCACACAGCGCACGCAGGCGCTCGCGTGCGACGACCAGCACGCCGAGGGTCACGCCGCCCTCTTCGACCTCCCGGCCGACCACCGTCAGGTGCTGGCCGTCGGGATCGCTCAGCAGCCGGTCCTCGAGGGCATAGGCGAGCAGGCGTGCCTCCTCGCGCCGAGCGCCACGTGGCAAGCGCGTCTCGTGCCATGTGCATTGGCTGCCGGCGAGCACGATCACGCAGTCGTCGGCGGGCGGCCAGTGGCGGGGCTCCGAGCTGCCTTCCGCCTGCAGCCTGCCGTCGTCGCCAACCAGCGCCCACGGCGCCGACGGTCGGGTCGGCCAGTGTTCATCGACGAGGACGATCAGTCGGCTGCTCATAGGATTCGTTGCCAGACGATGTCCGGCCAGTTCTGATGACGATGCAAGAGCACCTCCATTCTTACCACCGACAGGCCGTAGCGTGCACGTCCGGTCGCCAGGATGTAGTCGCTGACGACCGCGGTCTGGTCGGCGACCACCGGACCGCTGCCTTGCGGCAGGCGGGCGTTGATGTCCGGCAGGTCCTTGAACCAGGCCCGTTCGCGCTCGGCGACGAGGACTCGCGCGGCATCGAGCGGCAGCCCGGGTACGATCGCGTGCAGCACTTCGGCGCCGGCGGTGTTGGCATTGATCTGGCTCGGCGCCGGCAGGGCGACCAGGAAGGGGCGCAGGCGAGCCAGCGCCTCGGGCCGGATGCCGGCAATCGCATCGACTTCGTCGAGGTGCGCGAGTGGGCCGTCGGGTGGGGACTGCAGCGCGCCGAGTGCGCGGAACTCGCCGGCCTCGTCGCCGCCGGTCAGGCTCGACAGCTCGTCACTGTCGATCCAGTCGGTGATCCGGCGTGCGATCTCGTCCGCCTCGACCGCATCGATGCCGACCGCGCCGGCCAGTCGCACGAAGGCTTCGGCGTGGGCCTCGCTGGCTTCGCCGGCGGGCGCCAGGTTGTTCAGATTGAACAGTCCCGACAGGTCCTTCAGTTCGCCGCTGACCTCGCCCTCGTCGACCGTCATCGGTGGCACCCGGATCGCCCACGGCTCGCCGAGGTGATCGACCCGCGTGCGCCTGCGGTCGTCGGCCAGCACGTTGCGCCCCCAATCCACCGCCCCACGTGCGAGCCAGCGCGCCTGTGCCTGGTCGCGGCGACCAGCGAGGTTCTCGAGGCCGGCGCCGTAGTCGGCCACCAGCGCGCTGGCGAGGCCGGCGACCAGCGCCACGGTCAGCAGCGCGGTGATCACCGCGGCGCCGCGTTCAGCGCAGCGGTACGAGTCGGGTGATGGTGCCGGCATCGGCCAGTTCCAGTTCCAGTTCGACCGCCTGCGGCAGCAGGGCGGCCTGGGCATTGTCCGGCGGCCACGCGTCGAGCCTGCGACCGTTGAAGAGAAAGCGCCAGCGCACGGCGTCGACCTTGTCGATCAGCGGGTCGATGGCCGGGTCGCCCTGAGCCAGGCGGCCGGGCCAGCGTACCCATTCGAGCCGACCATTGTCGAAGCGGTAGGCCACGCGGCCAACCTTGCCGCGTGTGCCGTCGGCCACCAGCAGGCGCAGTTCGTGGCCGCTATCGGGCAGGCGGCGCAGTTCGAGCGCGGGCGGCGGCTCCGATTCGGGTTGCGCCAGCGGTGCGACCACCTGCAGCAGGTCGGTCTCGATGCGCAGCATGCCGCGCCCGATCTCGCGCCAGCGAGCCAGTTCCGCGCCGATGCGCTCGCGATGGTCGCCGATCTGGGCGAGGGCACGATAGGACAGCAGGCCGAGCACCGCGAACACCGCCAGCGCGACCATCAGCTCGATCAGGGTCAGCCCCTGCGACCGGGTCATCGCAGCGGCCTCACGGCGAAGCCCGACAGCCGCGCCAGCGCGTGCTCGCCGCCGCCGTCGAAGACGGTGACGTCGACCTGACGGAACAGCGGATTCGGTGTCGTGCGAACCTCCTGCTGCCAGACGAAGTCGACACCTGCCTGGCGGCTCGTCCCGCGCTCCTGCCCGAGGGACGGGAAGCGTCCATCGGCGCGGATTTCGGCGAGCCGGTTCTGGGCGACCCAGTCCGCGAGGCTGCGGTCGCGGAGTCCGGCGGCCGACAGTGTGGTCGCACCCACCGCCCGGTAGGCGGCCGACAGCGCGATCGCCAGGATCGCCAGCGCGACCAGAGTCTCGAGCAGGGTGAAGCCGGCCGCGGCGCGCCGCATCATGGCGCCGCCTCGCGCCCGGTACGGCGATCCACGGCGCCGGTGGCGCGACCAATCAGCCAGACCGGGCCCTCCGGTGTGTCGAGGCCCAGTTCGAACTCGGGGGCGGCACTGGCGAACACCAGGCGCGGCTGCTCGGACGCGTCCCGCCCCTCGATCCGCAGTTGCCGGCGTCGCACTTCGGCCGGCAGTACCCGTTCGGCGAACAGGGGCGGGTCGACCAGCGCACGCCAGTTGCCATCGGTATCGAAGGCCGAGAAGCGATAGCCGTCGGCCAGGAACTCGACCGCGATCGGCTGGCCGCGCACCGCCGCGCGCTCGGCCGTCGCCTCGAGCACCAGGCGCAAGCGTTCGACTGCGCGGGCCGCCTCGCGCCCCTCGAGGGCAGCGAGGCTGACGCCGATGCCGGTCGCCACCAGGCCGACGATGACCAGTACCACCATCACCTCGATCAGCGTGAAGCCGCGCGCCCGCTTCGGATTCATCGGCTGCCGCACCGGCCGTTAGAGATCCCACGAGCCGATGTCGGCGTCGATGCCTTCGCCGCCGGCGCGGCCGTCGGCGCCGAAGCTCAGCACGTCGACGTCGCCCTTCAGGCCCGGGCTCAGGTACTGGTAGGGCGAACCCCAGGGGTCGTTCGGCAGCTTCTCGAGGTAGGACTTCCAGTTCTCCGGCTGCGGGGCGATCGACGGCCGCTCGACCAGCGCCGTGAGCCCTTGCTCGGTGCTCGGATAGCGTCGGTTGTCGAGCTTGTAGAGCTTCAGCGCCTGCATGATCGAGGCAATGTCCTGCTTCGCCGCGACGATGCGGGCCTCGTCCGGCCGGCCGAGCACCCGCGGAACGATCAGGGCCGCCAGCACGCCGAGGATGACGATCACCACCATCACCTCGATCAGCGTGAAGCCGGTTTCGGGACGGCGGCGCGGTTGACGGGGAGTCGCAGACATCGTGGACCTCTTCATTTCAGTAGTGTGTTGATCTCGATGATCGGCTGCATCACGGCAAGCACGATCAACAGCACCATGCCACCCATCAGCAGCAGCAGCAGGGGTTCGAGCAGTGCGGTCAGCGCCGCGGTGCGGTTTTCCAGCTCCTGCTGCTGCAACCGGGCTGCCCGGTCGAGCATCTCGCCGAGACGGCCGGTGGCCTCGCCGTTGGCGATCATATGCACCATCAGCGGCGGGAACTGGCGCGAGGCGCCGAGCGCACGGGACAGCGGCTGGCCCTCGCGCACGCGGTCGGCGGCGACCGCCACCGCATCGCCGAGCGGCAGCAGCGAGATCACTTGCCGGCCGGCGTCGAGTGCAGAGAGCAGCGGCACGCCGCTGCCGGCGAGGATCGACAGCGTGCTGCCGAAGCGGGTGGCGTCGAGCGTGCGCAGGTGCCGCCCGATCACCGGCAGCGACAGCAGGCGGCGGTGCCATTGCCGGCGGACCGCGGTCGACCGCAGTGCGAAGCGCCCCGCGATCGCAGCCGCGACGCCGGCCAGCAGCAGCAGCCAGCCCCAGTTGCGCAACAGATCGCTGGTGGCGATCAACGCCCGCGTCAGCCACGGCAAGGCCTGCTTCCCCTGTTGGAACACCGTCACCACCTGCGGGACCACATAGGTCATCAGACCGATCACGACGAGCAGCGCGACGACCGCGACGATGGCCGGATAGAGCAGCGCCTGCAAGGTCTTCTGGCGCAGGCCGTTGGCGCGCTCGAGGTAGTCCGCGAGCTGGTTCATCACGGTGGGCAGTTCGCCGGACTTCTCGCCGGCCGCTACCGACGCCCGGTAGATCGGCGGAAAGGCATGGGGAAAGCGATCGAGGGCGGCGCGCAGCGAGTAGCCGGCGAGCACCTCGGAGCGTACGCCGGCCAGCAACTGACGCTGGGTCTCGGTTTCCGACTGCTCGATCAGCGCGGCCAGCGCCTGTTCGACGGTGAGCCCCGAGGACAGCAGCGTGGACCACTGCCGGGTGACCAGCGTCAGGTCCGAATCCGACAGCCGCCGTCGACGGGCGAAGCGCGAGCCGCCGGCCTGCGTGACGCCGGCGACGTCGAGCGGGAACAGACCGCGCTCGCGCAGCAGGCCGCGGGCGGCGCGGGCGGTATCGGCTTCGACGACGCCGTTCGACTCCTGTCCGTCGGCATCGAGCGCTCGGTAGCGGAAAGCGGTCATCGGCTCGGCGTGCGCACTCGCATGGCGGCCTCAGTCGCGGGTCACCCGCAGCAGTTCCTCGGGCGAGGTAAGGCCGTCGGCCAGCAGCCGCAGACCGTCCTCGCGCAAGCTGCGGGCACCGCCTGCGCGGCCATGGCGGCGCAGGCCGGCTTCGTCGGCCCTGCCGTGCACCAGCCGCTCGAAGCCGGCGTCGGCGACCACCAGCTCGTAGATGCCGGTGCGGCCGGCATAGCCGGTCCGGCCGCAGGCCTCGCACGCTGCGGCGGCTCTGAGCCGCGGCGGGCATGCGGCGCCGAACAGCTCGCGTTCGCCATCGGCCGCCGGGCGTTCGACGCTGCAGGCCGGACACAGACGGCGCACCAGGCGCTGGGCCAGTACGCCGCGCAGGGTGGACGCCAGCAGGAAGGGTTCGACGCCCATGTCCACCAGCCGGGTGACCGCGGCGGCGGCGTCGTTGGTGTGCAGGGTAGCCAGTACCAGATGGCCGGTCAGACTGGCCTGGACCGCGATCTGGGCGGTTTCGAGATCACGGATCTCGCCGATCATGATGACGTCCGGATCCTGGCGCAGGATCGCCCGCAGGGCCCGCGCGAAGCTCAAGTCGATGCGGGCATTGACCTGGGTCTGACCGACGCCCGGCAGGTCGTACTCGACCGGATCCTCGACCGTCACGATGTTGCGGCTGCGGGTGTCCATCGACTGCAGCGCGGCATACAGCGTGGTGCTCTTGCCGGATCCGGTCGGCCCGGTCACCAGCAGGATGCCGTGGGGCTGGTCGAGCAATGCCGCAAAGCGCCTGCGGGTGTCGGCGGCCATGCCGAGATGGTCGAGTCCGAGCTGGGCTGCACTCTTGTCGAGCAGGCGCAGCACGATGCGCTCGCCGTGGGCGGTGGGTAGCGACGATACCCGCACGTCCACCTGGCGACCGGCGAGCCGCAGTGCGATGCGGCCATCCTGGGGCAGGCGCTTTTCGGCGATGTCGAGGCTGGCCATGATCTTGATCCGCGAGGCCATCGCCGCATGCAGCGCGCGATGCGGCTGGGCCACCTCGCGCAACACGCCGTCGCGGCGGAAGCGGACCGACGAGGCGGCCTCGAACGGTTCGATATGGACGTCCGAGGCGCCCTCGCGCACGGCCTGGGTCAGCAGTGCGTTGATCATCCGGATGATCGGCGCGTCGTCCTGGCTTTCGAGCAGATCCTCGACTGGTGGCAGCTCGGTCATCAGCTGGCTCAGGTCCACCTCGGCGCCGACGTCGGCGACGACTTCTGCCGCGTTGCCGTCGCCATGGCTGTAGACTTCCGCCAGGCGCGCCTCGAAGGCACTGCGGGTGACCGTCTCGATCACCAGCGGCAGGCCCAGGCTGCGGCGCAGTTCGGCGAGCGCGACGAGGCTCGCGTCCTCGCGCAGCAACACGCTCGCCGACTGGTCGTCGGTGGCTGCCAGCAGTACGCCATGTGCCTTGGCGAAGCCATAGGGGACGGTGGTGGTGCTCACCGGATCATCCTTCCGTTGACGCGCCACATGCTCCCGGTCCCCGGCACCGGCGCTCGCTCGGTCGCTTGGGCGGACCCGCTCATGGCTCCACGAACGGCGGTTCGATGCGCTCGTCGGCGGTGGCGGCCGGCGCCCGCGCTTCGACCGGCCTGGCCGGGGCGCGGGCCACCGGCATCGCCGGCACCGGCGTGCCCAGCGGTGGCAGCTCCGGCGGCTCGGGCTCGCCGCGCAGCAGTTCGTCGTCGCCGCGCAGCTTGCGCTGCTGGCCGATCACGTAATCGTAGCGGGCGTTGGTGATGCGGCCGTAGCCGTCGGCGTCGCGCAGGATCACCGGACGCAGGAAGATCACCAGGTTGGTCTTGGTGCGCCGGCGGGTGTCGTAGCGGAACAGCGCGCCGGCGATCGGCAGGTCGCCGAGGAAGGGCACCTTCTCCTCGCCGGAGGCGTAACTGTCCTCGACCAGACCACCGAGGGCGATGATGCCGCCGTCGTCCACCTGGATCACGGACTCCATCGAGCGGGTGTTGGTGATCGGCCCGTTGGCGGTCTCTTCGAACAGCGCCGAGGATTCCTGATAGATCTGCATGCGGATGACGCCGCCTTCGGTGATCTGGGGCTTGACCCGCAGCGTCAGGCCGACGTCGCGGCGCTCGATGGTTTGGAACGGATTCTCCGGCAGCGATCCGCCGCCGGTGCTGGTGTACTGGCCGGTGATGAAGGGGCGGTTCTGGCCGACGACGATCTTGGCCTCCTCGTTGTCGAGCATCACCAGGTTCGGTGCCGACAGGATGTTGGCCTTGGTATCGCTCTCGAGGAAGCGCGCCAGGACCGCCAGGTTGGGGATGCTGCCGAGCCCCGGGATGCTGACGCTGCCGCCGCCGATGGCGATATTCACGCCGTTGCCAGGCAGCGACGGCGTGCCTGCGGCGGCGTTGGTGATGAGCCCGTTGAGGCTGTTGCCGTTGGCGGTGAACGAGGTGCCGCCGATGATCCCGATGCCGCTGCGCCCGCTGCCGACCCCGGCACCCGCGGCCCACTGCAGACCCCACTCGGCGCTGCGCTCGGCGGTGACCTCGGCGATCAGTGCCTCGACATAGACCTGGGCGCGACGGCGGTCGAGCTGGTCGATGACGCTGCGCAGATTGCGATAGATGGCGTCCGGCGCGGTGATGATCAGGGCGTTGTTGGCGATGTCGGCCTGGATCGTGCCGTTGCCCACGCTGGCTGCCGCGGGTGTGCTGCGCGCGCCGCCGCCGGCCCCGGCGGCGGTGCTGTCCTGGCTGCCGGCCGCCAGACTGGTCGTGGTTCGTGCGGCGGCCGTGGTGGTGGCACCGGAGAGTACCGCCGCGAGTGTCTCGGCGACGTCCTCGGCCTCGGCGTTCTTGAGGTAGACGACGTGGATGTTGCCGCCGGCACCCGGCCGGTCGAGGGCGGCGACGAGCTGGCGCACCGCACTGATCCGCGCCGGATTGTCGGCCCGCACCAGCAGGCTGTTGCTGTGCGCCTCCGGAACCACGGTGACTTGCTGGCTGGCATCCACCTGGCCGGCGCCGCCGCGGCCGCCGGCATCGTTGAGCAGGCGCGACACCGTATCGGCGAGGTCGGCCGCCGCCGCGTGCTTCAGCCCGATCACCTGGAGATCGCCCTGGGGCACGTCCACCGAGGCGATGATGCGGGCGATGCGCGCGAGATTGTCGGCGTAGTCGGTGACCACCAGCGCATTGTTGGCCGGATAGGCGGTGACCGTGTTGTTGGGCGAGATCAACGGCCGCAACACCGGCACCAGCTGTGCGGCGGACTCGTTCTTGAGGATGAAGACCTGGGTGGACAGGCCGGCACCGGCGAGTGCGCGACCGTCGCGGCCGACCGGCACCGAGTGCAGCTTGGCATCGGCTTCCGGCACGATCTTGATGACGCCGGCCGACTCCACCGCGGTGTAGCCCTGCAGTCGCAGTGCCGACAGCAGGATGTCGAAGGTCAGCGACTTCGGCACCGGCGTGTTGGTGACGATGTTGAGATTGCCGCGTACCCGCGGGTCGATCAGGAAATTGCGGCCGGTGATCTTGCCGATCGCCTTGATCACCGCGTCGATCTCGGCATTGACGAAGTTCAGCGAGACCGCCTCGTCGTCGGCGGCGGTGGCCGGGCCGGCGACCAGGATCAGTGCCGCGGAGACGGCTGCCAGGTGTTTGGAAAGAAGACTCATCGGCGGCTTGCGGCCTCGCTGGTCGGAACGGCATTGGACGGACCTGCCGGTGTGCCGGCACCGGCTGCGGTGATTACGCCCTCGGTCGGTGCGGTGGGCAGGCTCAGGCGTTCGACGCGGCCGTTGCGCTCGAGCTCGACGCCGTCGTCGAGGATTCGCCGGAGCTTGACGCCGTCGGCCACCGATTCGCCTTCGACATAGGCTTGCGGCGCGTCGTCGCCGGACTTGAGCAGCGCGAATCCGCGACCGCCCTCGAAACCCGTCGCGAGGCCGATCACGGCCAGGCGGTTCGCGCCGCCGCCTGTCGCCACCGCGACCTTGGCGGGCGCCTCGCCGGCGAACGGATGCTGCCCGTTGATGCGCTGGGCGACGGCCCGGGGATCGGTCTCGGAGCGTACCGGCAGCAGGGACCGGGGCGGGGCCGCGTAGCGCCAGAACAGCGTCGCCGCGACGGCCGCCGCGCAGCCCAGCGCCAGCAGCCAGGCCAGCGGCACGACGAGATGGCGCAGGCGCCGCAGGGCAGCGATCATGGGCCGGAGACGGGGGACGATTGCACGCCGGGATATTACTATCAGTTGACGGCGGGGCAAAAAAGCCCACGCCCGCTGCCTTCGTCGGAAGGGGCGACGCCCGGCTGCGGCGGGCGTCGCGACGGAGCCCGGCGCGCGCAGCTGCCGAACACGCCACCGTCGTCATTTCCGGTGATGACGACGGTGGCCCAGCGTCGCCGTCCACCGGCGGCGTCGGCTCGGCCACTCGGCATCGGCAGGCGGAACGCCGCGGTGCCGATGCCGGCCTCGAGAACGCCGCGCCGCGCCGCGATGCGACGCGGTCGATGGCCGCCGAAAGTGCTCGACGTTCGAGCGCTTGCCGGGATGTCGTCGAGGTCCTCGATGCTCACGCGGGCGCTCCCGGCGCTGTGGTGGGGTGCGGGACGAGCGCGGAGGTGCTGGCGGCGCGTCACCGCTTCGTGAATTGGGCCGTCGCGGCGGGTGCTATCATCCGCGCGCGTCATGAGCATCGATCGATCGATAGAGCAGTGTTTCGCCGGCGACGGTCCACTCGCCGGCGCCATCGCCGGCTTCCGCCCGCGGGCGCAGCAGCTGGAGATGGCCTGCGCCATCGATCAGGCGATGCGCGAGCGGCGGGCGCTGGTGGTCGAGGCCGGCACCGGTACCGGCAAGACCTTCGCGTATCTGGTGCCGGCGCTGCTCGCGGGTCGCAAGGTCGTGGTGTCGACCGGGACCAAGACGCTGCAGGACCAGCTCTTTCGACGCGATCTGCCGACCGTGCGCGACGCCCTGCGGGTCAGTGTCGACGTCGCCCTGCTGAAGGGCCGCGCGAACTACGTCTGCCCGTATCACCTCGGCCGCAATGCCGGCGAGGCGCGCTTTCGCAGCCCGCAGGAGGCGGCCGACCTGCGTGCGATCATGCGTTTCGCGGAAATCACCGGCAGCGGCGACAAGTCCGAGTGCGGCGACGTTGCCGAGGAATCGGCGGCGTGGTCGGCGGCGACGTCGACACGGGACAACTGCCTTGGCCAGGAGTGTCCGCACTTCCCCGCGCAGTGCTTCGTGCACAAGGCACGGCGGCGTGCAATGGAAGCCGACCTGGTGGTCGTCAATCACCACCTGTTCTTCGCCGACGTGATGCTGCGCGACGAAGGCATGGGTGAGCTGCTGCCGGCGGCCGATGCGGTGATCTTCGACGAGGCGCACCAGTTGCCGGAGACCGCGAGCCTGTTTTTCGGCAGCAATCTGACCACCGGCCAGTTGCTCGATCTCGGTCGTGACACCCGCAACGAGACCATCGCCGAGGCCCGGGACTGCACCGCGCTGATCGACGCCTGCCATGCCCTCGACAAGGCCGCCCGGGACCTGCGCCTGTCGGTGCCGGGCGAGAACCTGCGACTGCGTCATCGACAGCTGGCCGGTCAGTCCGGTTTCGAGACCGCGGTCGCGGCCGTCGAGGCGGCGCTGTCGTCGCTCGGCGGCATCCTCGAGACCCAGGCGGTGCGCTCGGAAGGTCTTGCCAAATGCCTCGAGCGATGCGGCGATCTCACGGCCAGGTTGACCGCCTGGCGGGGCCCCGAGGCCGCCGGCATGATCCGCTGGGCCGAGCTGTTCAGCCAGTCGCTGGCACTCAATTCGACACCGCTGTCGATCGCCGAGATATTCCGCCGCGAGATGGGCCAGCTGCCCAAGGGGTGGATCTTCACCTCGGCGACGCTCGCGGTGGGCAGCGACTTCGGGCACTTCCTCGGCGAGATGGGGCTCGACCGGCTCGAGCCAGCCGCCCGCACGGCCAGCTGGGGCAGTCCATTCGACTACCCGAGCCATGCCCTGCTGTATGCACCGGCCGGGATGCCCGACCCCAACCACCCGGACTACCCGCAGGTCGTCGCCGAGCGCGCGTGGCCGCTGTTGCGGGCCTCGCGAGGTCGCGGTTTCGTGCTATGTACGTCGCTGCGGGCGATGCGCCGGGTGCATGAGGTCCTGTCCTGCTCGTTGAAGGAGAGCGGCGAGGATCTGCTGCTGCTGCTCCAGGGCGAACATTCGCGTGCCGAACTGCTGGCCCGCTTCCGTCGATCCGGCAAGGCCATCCTGGTCGCCAGCCAGAGCTTCTGGGAAGGCGTGGACGTGCCTGGCGACGCGCTGTCGATCGTGGTCATCGACAAGCTGCCGTTCGCGCCACCGGACGATCCGGTGCTGTCGGCGCGGATCGAACACCTGCGCGCGGGCGGTGGCAATCCGTTCTTCGAGTATCAGTTGCCGCGGGCGGTGATCAGCATGAAGCAGGGTGCGGGCCGGCTGATCCGCAGTGAGCGCGACCGCGGCGTGCTGATGGTGTGCGACCCGCGGATGGTGGACAAGCCCTACGGCAAGCGGGTCTGGCGCAGCCTGCCGCCGATGGGCCGGACACGGGCGCTCGAGCAAGCCCTCGAATTCGTCGCGGCGATGGATGCGGCGGAGCGTGTCGATACCTAAGATTGATACCGGTCAACCTTTGCGCGGATTTGTGTCATGGGGGGGATGACTCTTACTAAAGGCATAATGACCGCACTCCGTTATCTAGCCCCACCGTGTCCGAGTCGCGGGCGGCGGAGGCGCGGATCCATGTGCGCCGGCACCACCGCCGGGCCCTTTTCCGAAACAGGCGTCTGCGGAGAATCTAGATGCGATTTCGTCTCGTCCGTTACTTCGTCCTGACCAGCTGCGTCGCGATCCTGGCGGTCGCTGCAGTGCTGGTCTACTTCCAGCAGCAGCAGGCCGACCTGTTCCGTTCGGTGCAGTCCGAGGAAGCCGCCTTCTTTGGCGACGTCCAGACCGAATTCGCCAAGCAGCAGGAGGAATCGGCGCTGAAGGATCTGCTGGCGATCCACGAGGGCGGCAACGTCAACCTGACCCGGCTGTTTGCCAATACGCTCTGGGACCAGGGCCTGTCGGCCCTGCTGGCGAAGGCCGGCGCGATCGACGTCAGTCACTGCCGCTCGATCCCGGACCAGCAGACCGCGGACGGCAAGACTGTCGCACCGGCGGAGAAGAAGGCCTGTTTCGCCGAGATCGGCGCGATGATCCGTTCGCTGCCCGAGTTCGCCTATCTCAACGACAAGGTGTATCGCTCGATGCATCGCAGTTCGGTGTTCAAGATCAAGGTGTTCGACACGCGCGGCGTCACGATTTATTCGTCGGAACACGCCCAGGTCGGCGACGACAAGATCGCCAATGCCGGATTTCTCGGCGCGATGGTCGGCAAGCCGACCAGCGAACTGACCCACCGCGACAAGTTCTCGGCGTTCGAAGGGCAGGTCGAGAACCGTGACCTGATCTCGAGCTACCTGCCGCTCTACGGTCAGGACGGCGAGACCATCATCGGTGTGTTCGAGGTCTATTCGGACGTGACCCGCTTCCTCGGCCGGATCAACCAGACGCAGGCAGCGACGCGTGCGGCCCAGGCGAACAACCTGCAGAGCATCGCGGATGCGTCGGATCGCAGCCAACAGCGCATCGACGGCTCGGTCGACCGGCTCGTCGCGCTGGTGCTGGGACTGCTCGCCTTGCTGTTCATCGTGCTGTTCCTGATCGTGCGGCGGGCGGATCGATTGCTTCGCCAGCACGAGACCGAGCGCGCGCGCAACCAGCAGCAGCTCGCGCAGGCCGAGAAGATGGCCTCGCTCGGGCAGATGGTGGCGGGCGTCGCCCACCAGCTCAACACGCCGCTGGCCTTCTCGAAGAGCAATGTCACGATGGCGATGGAAGGCATGCGCGAACTGTCGACACCGGTCGACGTGGCGGCCCGGCTCGCCGAGATCACCCGAAAGACCGAAGACGACGTCGTCACGCTGAACGTCGCTGGAGCCCGTCGCCGCCTGTCCGGGCTGCAACTGAGCGGGCGCGACGTCGATGACATGCGCACGATGCTCGGCGATGTGCTCGGCGGCATCGAGCAGATGAGCGAGATGGTCACCAACCTGCGGGACTTCACCCGGCTCGACCGCAACAAGACCGTCGACTTCGATCTCAACAAGAGCCTGCGCAACGTGATCTACGTCGCCAGGAGTGTGATTCCGACCACGATCACGATCGAGGAGCGACTCGACGGCATGCCGATCGTGAACTGCCACGTGTCCCAGCTGAACCAGGTCTTCCTGAACCTGATCAACAACGCCGCACAGGCGATCGGTCAGGACGGCACCATCACCGTCACGTCGCGGGTCGGCGACGCCGGCATCGAGATCCGGGTGCGCGACAATGGCAGCGGCATTCCCGCCAGCGTGCTGCCCCACATCTTCGACGCCTACTTCAGTACCAAGCCGGAGGGCCAGGGCACTGGCATCGGCCTGTCGATCGCGCGCGAGATCGTCGAAAACCACGGTGGCACGATCGCAGTAGAATCTACGTCGGAGCAGGGCACCACATTCCTTGTCAAATTTCCCCAGGCGACCGAACATGCCCGGATCGGCCTCGCAGCCTGACACTCGGAGAAGCACGGCATGACTCACGCGGCCCAGCCGGACCCGTCCCGACGCGGCAAGATCCTCTGCGTCGACGACGAACCGGGCATCCTGCGGGCACTGGACTGGTTGTTGCGTCGCCATTTCGACGTCCTCACCGCCAGCAGCGGCGAGGCGGCGATGACGCTGATCCGCGAGCACGATTTCGACGTCATCATCAGCGACCAGCGCATGCCGGGCATGACCGGGGTCGAAGTGCTGAAGGCGGCGCGCCGCATCGCACCGCGCGCGATGCGGATCCTGCTGACCGGCTATTCGGACCTGCAGGCGGTACTGGCCTCGGTCAATGAAGGCGAAGTCTTCCGCTTCATCAACAAGCCGTGGAACGTCGACGAATTGCCGGTCGTCGTCGGCCAGGCCGTGGGCCTGTCGCGAACGGCCGCACCGCAGGTCGCCGACGACGATCCGGCCGAGGATGCCGCCCCCGGCCACACCGAAGATCCGATTCTGCTGGTCGATGGCGATGCGTCGGTCCATCAGGCCTTCGACGACGCGCTGGCAGACATCGACGTGCAGGTGTTCCATGCCGCCACCCTTGCCGAGGCGCTCGCCATCCTCGACCGCGAGCGGATCGGGGTGCTGGTCTCCGAGGTTCGGGTCGGCGGTTTCGACGCGACGCGGCTGATCCGCATGCTGAAGGCCAAGCAGCCCGAAATCGTGTCGGTGATCCTGTCCGGCGAGCACGACGCCGAGACCATCACGTCGCTGATCAACCAGGGTCAGATCTATCGCTACGTGCCGAAGCCGGTACGCGCAGGCTACATGCGCTTGGTGGTAAGCTCGGCACAGAACAAGCACCGACAGATGCGCGAAGCGCCGGAACTGGCGGATCGACACCAGGTCCAGGCGATGCCCGATGCCCAGGCCGAGGCGATGGAGGAAGATCTGGCGCAAAGCCAGCATCGGCACGTTCCGGGTGATGCCGATGCGCCGTCCGGTGGCTTGTTCCAGGGCATCGTCGCCACCTTCCGGCGCCTGATGGGGCGCTGAACCCGTCACCGGACCGACCCGAGGTCCGCGATTGCCGGCGGGGCGCGTCGGTGACATCGACAACATGACCAGGCCGACATGAAGCTACCGATGCTGTCCTTCGAGGAGGCACTGTCGCGACTCGAATCCGCGGCGATCGCGCCGCGCACGACCGAGACGCTCGACCTCGCCGCCGCCCACGGGCGCGTCCTGGCGCAGGATCTGCACAGCGGGCTGTTCGTGCCGCCCCACGACAATTCCGGCATGGACGGCTACGCGGTCCGATGTGCCGACGTCGCCGCGCCGGGCACCCGCCTGCCGGTCAGCCAGCGCATTCCAGCCGGTTCGGTCGGTACCCGACTCGAAGCCGGCAGCGCGGCGCGGATCTTCACCGGCGCGCCGATTCCGGCAGGCGCCGACGCCGTGGTGATGCAGGAAGACTGCGATGTGGAGGGCGACGGCGTCGTGATCCGGCGACTGCCGTTCGCCGGCGAGTACATCCGTCACAAGGGTGACGACATCCGTGCCGGCGACGTGGTCCTCGCTGCCGGCACGCGGCTCGGCCCGGCCGAGATCGGGCAGGCCGCATCGATCGGCGTTGCCCGCGTGACAGTCTATCGCCGGCTCCGCGTGGCGGTGCTGTCCACCGGCGACGAACTGACCGAGCCGGGCGAACCCCTGCCGCCGGGTGGCATCTACAACTCCAATCGATTCATGCTGCGTTCGGCGATCGAGCGGCTGGGGTGCGAGGTCAGTGACGGTGGCATCGTCGCCGACACGCTCGAATCGACCCGACGGGCGCTGCGCGAAGCCGCAGCCGGGCACGAGCTGATCGTCACCAGTGGCGGCGTGTCGATGGGGGAGGAAGATCATGTCAGGCCGGCGGTCGAGGCCGAGGGCGAACTGACGATGTGGAAGATCGCGGTCAAGCCGGGCAAGCCCCTGTCCTTCGGCCGGGTCGGCGACGCCGCCTTCGTCGGCCTGCCCGGCAATCCGGTGTCGGCACTGGTGACCTTCCTGGTGCTGGTGAGGCCGTACGTGCTGCGCCGTTGCGGCGTCGGCGAGGTCGCGCCGGGCACGCTTCGATTGCCGTCGGGCTTCGACTGGAAGACCGGGCCGCGACGGGAATTCCTGCGGGTGCGGGTGGCCGGCGACGGCCGTCTCGAGCGCTTCGCCAACCAGGAATCGAGCGTGCTGACGTCCTGCGTATGGGCCGACGGCCTGGCCAGCGTGCCGCCGGATACCCGCGTCGCGGTCGGCGATCCGCTGTCCTACGTTTCGTTTTCGGATCTACTGGGTTGAACGATGAAGGTGCATGTCAGGTATTTTGCGAGTCTGCGGGAGTCGGTCGGTCGCGCCGGCGAAGAGATCGAGTTCGCCGGCGATCGGCTTTCGGTGGCCGGCTTGCGCGAGCATCTCGCTGCGCACGGCGTCGACGTGCTGGGGCAGACCGCGACGCTGCGCGCTGCCGTCAATCAGGTGATGGCGGGTCCCGAAACCGCGGTCGGCGACGGTGACGAGGTTGCGTTCTTCCCGCCGGTGACTGGAGGCTGAGATGCGGGTCAGTGTCCAGAGCGAGGACTTCGATGCCGGCCGCGAATGCACGCGCCTGCTCGAGGGCAGACGCGACATCGGGGCGGTCGCGAGCTTCATCGGCGTCGTTCGGGGTGACGGCGGCGTCGAGACCATGACCCTCGAACACTACCCGGGCATGACCGAGAAAGCGCTCGAGGCCATCGTCGACGAAGCCTGTTCGCGCTGGCCGGCCGTCGTCGGCGTGCGCGTGATCCATCGGGTCGGCGAGCTGCGGGTCGGCGAGCAGATCGTCTTCGTCGGTGTCGCAGGCGGCCATCGCGGCGAAGCGTTTGCCGCCTGCGAGTTCATCATGGACTACCTCAAGACGCGGGCGCCGTTCTGGAAGAAGGAGCAGACCGCCGCCGGCAGTCGCTGGGTCGAGGCCCGCGACAGCGACGACGCCGCCGCGGCGCGCTGGTAGGCGCCCGCCCCGGCGGTCAGGCCGCCAGTTCGACCGGATCGGATTGCCGGCGCGACAGCGCCTGCCGGATCGCGGCCCGGGTCGCGATGCCGACGTGCCGGCGATGCCGGTCGGCGACGTCGTGGGGCTCGGACCACAGCAAACGGACGGTCAGCCCGCGAGCGCGGCAGATCGCCGCGATCGATGCCACCAGCGAGGTGTCGCCGACATAGGCCGGAATCGGCGAGCGTCGACCGTCCTCTGACTCGTAGCGGATCGCCAGCGGAACCACCCGGGCGCCGGCATCGATTGCCGGCTGAAGCAGGGCGGCATGGAAGGGCAGGACGTCGGCGCCGTCGCTGGTGGTGCCCTCCGGGAACATCGCGGTGAGCCTGCCGCGCGCGATCAGGTCGGCGATCTGGCGATTGACGCTGCGCGCATGGGCCCGACTCGCACGGCGGACGAAGATCGTGTCGTTGCACGCCGCCAGCCAGCCGATCACCGGCCAGGCGCGTACCTCGGACTTGGCGACGAAGCTCGCCGGCGCCACCGCGTTGATCGCGAAGATGTCGACCCAGGAGACGTGATTGGCGACGATGACGCTGCCTGCCGGCGGTGGCGGACCGTCACCGACGATGGCGATGTCGAGCGTGCGCACCAAGTCCCGAGACCAGCGCCGGCGCAGCGTCAGGCGCCGCGCCTCGCCGACCAGCGGGTAGATCGTCAGGATCGTCGCGAAGGCCCGCAGCAACAGCGCGGCGAGGCGCAGCCAGCGCCAGGCGCAGGCGGCGGAGGAGATCGGCCGATGCGGTTTCAGGCGGCACGCTCCATGAAGTGGCGGGCGTATTTTGCCTCGACCCGGTTCATCTGCATCAGGATCGGCAGATCCGCGGTATTGAAGTCGGGGTCCCAGGCCGGGGTGCCGCAGATCCACGCACCGGCTCTGAGGTAGGCCTTCAGCAGCGGCGGCACCGGGCAATCGAGATCGGCGCGAAGCGCGCCCAGCGGCAGCGGGCAGCGCGGGAACACGCGATATTCGGCCGGGCACGCATGCTTGTCGCCGAGCGCGCGGTAGATGCTGGCTGCGGCGTGACCGCCGTCGGCCATGCTGATCGAGGCGCAGCCGAGCAGGTAGTCGTAGCCCATGGTCGCCATGTAGCGGGCGAGTCCCGACCACAGCAGGGCGATGGCGGCGCCGCTGCGATAGTCCGGATCGATGCAGGAGCGGCCGATTTCGACGATCCGCGGCCGCAGATGGCGCAACCGGGTCAGGTCGAATTCGTTCTCCGAGTAATAGCCGCCGATGCGCTGGGCGGCCAGCGGCGAAAGAATGCGATAGGTGCCGACGATGCTGCCGCTGGCGTCGTCGCGCACCACCAGGTGCTCGCAATAGGGATCGTAGATGTCGTGGTCGACACCGGGCGTACGGCTGTTCAGACGGGCGCCGAGTTCGTCGGCGAAGACGCGATAGCGCAGCTTCTGTGCCGCCAGGATGTCGTTCTCGCTGCTGGCGAGGGCGACACTCAGCTTGCGCGCGCCGCGTTTGCGCGGCTGGGACTCGATCTGCAACATGGCTCGGCTCCGATGGTCGTGTGCGCAGCCAATCTAAGAGCGCGACTTTTCAGCGCGGTGAAGGCGGCATGACGGCGATGTGACGCCGGCGGCGCCGCCGCCGGCGCGATTCGATCACGCTTCAGGCGGCCTTGCGGCGGGTGCTGCTGCGGCCGGCGGCCTGCCCCCCGGTCGGCTCGACGCCGTCGCCGGAGTCATCGGCAAAGCCCGTGGCCGCATCGATGCCGGCGACGACCGCTGGCGCCAGCATTGCGGCGATGGACTCGTGCGCAATGCAGCGATCGCGGATGACGGCCGTCGCCTCGCCGACCGATTCCTGCAGCAGCGTGGCATGGGCTTCGAGATGTGCCAGCAGCCGCAGGTAGTCGTTGCACAAGGCCTTCATCGCGTCCGAATAGAGGATCGGCGCACGATCGCTGGTCAGGGTGTCGGGCAGTCGGCCGGCAAGGGCCGATCGTGCGAGTTCGCCGCAGTGGGCATTCGCATCGCGGCACAGGGCGAGCCACGCGTCGCTTGCGGTTGCGAGTGCATCGATCCATGCCGACTGGATGCAGCCGATGCTGTCCAGCAGGGCGGTGCAGGAAGCGTTGGATCTCAGGTGATTCGTCATCGTGGGCTCCACGGTTGGCATCGGGAGCGACAGTCTGGCGAGGCGGCGTTGCAGCGCCACGACAGCCAGATTGCGATATGCAGACGAGATCATGACGTCCGCGCTGCCGGCAGCGTGCGGTGCCAGCCGACGATCCGCTCGATCGTCCATTGCGGATCGTCCAGCGGCAGGTCGTGGCCGGCGTCGGGGTGGATCGCGCTGGTGCAGCCCCAGGCCTCGGCGATTCGGCGCGAGCAGCAGGGGTCGACGAGGTCGTCGCCGGCGCCGGCCAGCACCAGCACCGGCGCCGCGGGGGCGTGTGCGCCCAGGTCGTAGCGCTGCGCCGCCAGCAACTGGCGCAAGGCGTTGGCGCGGCTGACGGGGTGCTGCCTGCGCCAGCCGACCCAGTCCGCGAGCAGCGCGTCGTCGTGTCGTCGCAGGCGACTGGTCAGCCGCAGGATCGAGCGTTCGCTGCGGTCGGCCGAGTGCGGTGACAGCAGCAAACGGCCGACGACGGGCAGCGCGCGCGGGCGCATGCGCTGATGCCAGCGCGCAAGCGGACGCATGCTGGTACCGATCAGCACGGCCGACGCCACCTCCGCCGGATGGCGCAACATCCATTCGGTCGCGATCATGCCGCCGAGGGAAAGCGCCAGCAGCCGCACCGGATAGGCGCAGGGCCTGGCGGCCAGGCTCGCCCGGCAGTCCGCCAGCAGGCCGGCAATCGTCGTTGGGCTGGTTTCGCGGCAGCGCGACCCATTGCCGGGCAGGTCGAGGCATTGCACCGGGTCGCCGATGGCCCGCTCGAATTCGCGCGCGAACCTACCCCAGTGGTGGCTGTCCCGGGTCAGGCCGCGCAGCAGAATCCAGGTCGTCACCGCGGCCTCGATGCATACCACTCGGCGATCGCCTGCGCGTGCAGGGCTTCGCGGGTGGCTGGCGACGGCAGCCAGCGGGCGTGGCTGGCGACCGCACGCAACAGGAAATCCATCAGCGCGAGATGCCGTCTCATGACGCGCTGGATGCGATGGCCGGCCATCGGATTGAAGATGCCCGCCCGGGACAGCAACTGTCTCGGATTCTTCTTCACCCACAGCCACGAACCCATCTCGAGGGTCAGGGGCAGGAACAGGCTGGTGGCGCTTGAGAGGGCATCGAGATAGGCGTGGTCCCACAGGTCGCCATGGGTCAGGTACTGCAGGCTCTGGGGTTCGAAGATGTAGTTGTGGTGGCAGTGGACCTGATCGAGCAGGGACTTCAGCGCGCGCATCTCCGCCAGATGAGGGATCGGTCTGCGACTGTGCGCGAACGGAAACCAGATGCGATCGCGGATGCCGAAGCCGGAATGGCAATCGAGCGCGATCGAGAACCGGCGGGGCAGGAGTTCGGCAGCGATCAGGGTGGTCAACGCGCGGGCTTCGATCTCCATCGGCTGTCCTGCCTGGCCGCGGTACCACGGCAGGGCAGGGCTCAATCGCTGGCCGCCGAGCAGGAAGGGGACGCGCTCGCCGGATTCGAGCGGCGCGTTGCGCATCAGGTCGACGCCATGCGGATTGGCCCGGGTTCCCAGCCACATGCCGCCCGGATTGCAGATCGGAAGGAACACCAGACGGACGCGCTCGAGAATGCCGTGCAGGCTGTCGTCCCATGACAGTCTCGAAACGAGGTTGCGCAGGAAGCTCAGCACCACGCCGCTGCCGATGCGCTCCAGTCCGTGGACGCCGCCGACGAATGCGATCGCGGGGCATTGCGCTGCCGGATTGCCGAGGCCGATGGCATCGACCGGAAAGCGCATGTCACCGACCCGGACCTCGCAGAGGGTGTCGACGTCCAGCGCATCCGGCGCCATCGCGACGATCGCAGCCAGTTCGCGGATCTCGGCCAGCGGCGACGGCGAGTCGCTCATCGCCCGTCGACGCGCGCGCGGCGACGATGACATGCAAACGGGCTGCCTGGCCCGGCGACATCTGCGCGCAACATGCCGGCGTTAGGCTGGCCCCATGACCACGACGAGGCGTCCTGCGACGGTGCATGCGATGAGCAGCGGGCGATGCCGGCCATGGCAGGCCAAGCTTCGGCATTCAGCCGGACGTCCGCGACGGGTGGACGATGGCGGCTGAGCCTACGCGTGCGACGCTGGCGCGGATGCTGGGGCGTGGCGCCAGCCTGATGGGCATCGCTTGTGCGATGCTGGCCGGGCTGACCGAAGTGATCGCGCTGTGGCGCGTGCGCAGCCACAGGCAAGGGCGCTAGGCATTTCGCGGACGTCTTCCGCACGCCTGCCTCAGTCGCGGGTCCGGCCGGACTCCGGCAGTCCCGGCCCGCGGAGGCGTCGCGCCATCACGCGAATGACATCGATGGCGAAGCCCGGCGAGTTGCGGACGAGGAACAGGAAGCGGTCGCCCGATATCCGCGCCAGAGTGCATTCGGACACGGCGGTGGTGACGAGCGAACATGGCCCGGGCTCGAGCAGCGCGTCTTCACCGAAGAAGTCCCCGGGACCGAGGGTCTCGACGTCGGCGCCACCGCGCGAGAGTTCGATATGGCCGTCGAGCAGCACGTACATGACGTCGTTGGTGTCGCCGGGGCGAAGCAGCGTTTCGCCAATCGCGAGACGGACGAGATCGGGCTCGTTGCGGAAGAGGTCGAACGACAGCATCGGAAGGGCATCCGGAAATTTGCAGAATGCCCGCCATGATAGGGACCCAAGATAACGGTTTTGTTGCGCCCCCCGGATGATGCGTGCGCTCGGTTCAGGCGACCAGTGTCGCGGGCCGGCGAGGATCGAGGGCATTGCTCGCTATCGCCTCGCGGATTCGTGGATCGCCTGGATTGCCGATGATCGCACTGCCCCGGGCGCGGGCCTCGAGGATCATCTCGGTGACGACGTGGCGGGTCGGCCGGTCGAGGCCGATACCCGGTTCGTCCAGCACGATCAGGGCCTTTGGCGCGACGAATCCGCGGGCGATGGCCACCTGTCTGCGTTCGGTCGGCGACAGCGTCGTTGGCGGGTGTTGCCAGATCTTGCGCGAAATGCAGAGGCGTTCGAACAACTGCGCCACCCGGTGCAGGGCTTCGTCCGGCGCCGAGCCGAGTGCGATCAGCGGTTGCGCGACCAGATCGCGAGTCGCGATGCGTGGCACCGTCCGCAACTGCTGCCCGACCAGGCCGATCGTCGTTCGCCGCAGTTCGAACAGCATCTCGTCCGGCAGGCTGCAGAGATCCAGGATCAGGCCATCGGACGAGCGCCTGAGCAGGACCGTGCCGCCAGGCACCGGACGGATGCCGCAGATTGCGCGCAGCAGGGTGTGCCTGCCACGGTCCGGCGGTGCGTCGAGCATCAGACAGTCGCCCGGGTGAAGGTCGAAGCCGAGCGTGGGCTGCAGCGGCGGGCAGCCCACGTCGGGACCGGCCCGCCGGAACGGCTTCGCGGGCATCCTGACCGCGAGAATCGGTGCCAGGTCCATTGAGTGCTCCCGATCCTGCTTGCGGGCATCGACCGATTTCGTGCCCGGCGAGATTCGGTGACCGTCCATCCGGTCACCCTTCGATGCCGGCATCAGAGACCGATGCAGTTCGCGTAATAGGTGGTCGTCGCCGGCCAGTCCGAGAACACGCCCAGGACCCCGACATCCCGCGCGAGCACGTCGAGCACGCGCATGATGTCGCCCTCGCGGCTGACCGCGGCGTCGAAGCTCTGGTAGTAGAAGCCGTTGTCGCCGTCGGCCAGGATGCCGGAGCGCTCGAGCGTCCACGTGATGATGTCGAGACCGGCCGCGCGGGCGTCGAGCGCCGCTTGCGAGGCGACGATGTTGCCGGCGCCGTCATCGGCGAGCAGGGCGAAGATCGGCGGCGCCCAGATGTTGATGCCGCTCGCCTTGAGTGCTGCCAGTTCGGCAGCCGATGGCAGTTCGGCGACGGTATTGGCGCTGTCGAGGTAGACCGCCTGATCGCCGAATGCCGGCTCGTTCTCAATCCAGTCGTGCACATCGGCAATGTCGAAGGACTGGGCGAACACGCGCCGCGGCGGTACGCCCGCCGCCTTGTATTCGTCGATCATCTTCTGTGCGTAGGCTTGCCGGCTCATGCCGTTGAAGGGCATCGCGACTACGGGCGACTTCAACTCGGGGGTCATGGCGACGCCCAGCGACTCGAACAGCGCGATGCTCTCGGCGTGGGTCATCAGGGTGCCGCTGGTCGGGCCGCTGTAGAGATCGGTACGCCAGTTCGGTGTGGCCGCCATGTACGCCTCGACCGTCGTTGCCCGCGGATCGGCTGCATCCATCTTGCCGCGCAATTGCTTGAACTCGGCCAGCGTGATGTCGGAGGTGCGGCATTCGGCCCGCGCCGCTTCGACCAGATTGCCGGCATCGTCGAACTGCGCCGGCACGAAGGGCTGGGTACACTTCGCGGCAAGCGCCGGAATTGCCAGGATGTCGGTCGTGGTGTGCAGGTCGTTCTGGGCGTGACGGCAAACCAGTTCGAGATCCTTGGTGAAGGTGACGTCGCATTCGATGATGCCCGCACCCATGCGAGCGGCTGCCAGATAGGACTCCAGCGTGTGCTCGGGAAACTGCATTGCGGCGCCGCGATGACCGATCGAGAACATGCTGGGCCGGTTGGCGCCGCGCTTGCATCGGAGCAGTTCCTGCTTCAATTCGCTGGCAGCCATGTCGTCGACCAGGAAGTAGGGGCGCGGGCCCAGCGCGACGACAACGGGGGTGCGGGCGCGTGCATCGTGGCGATCGCGGTCCTCGGCGTGTCCGCGCTCGGCGGCAGCCGGCGTGCTCGACAGCAAGGCAACGCCCGCGCAGGCGGCGAGCAGGGTCGAACTCCAAAACATTCGCATTCTCCTGAGTGAGTCCCGAAAGGGGGTGCGGAGCAGTGTCTGCGTCCGCTGCGCAGGCTATGCGAACAAGGTTTCGATCCGGTGACGCCCGTCGCACCGCTGCGGCAGATTCGGGCAAAGAAAAAGGCGCCCGAAGGCGCCTTTGTCCGCAGTGGGCGGCAGGCTTACTTCTTGGTGGTGCGCTTTGCCGGGACGCCGCCGGCCTGCGAGAAGGCCTGGAACGCTTCGGTCGAGGCACGGGTCATCTGCTCGAATGCGCTCTGGGCCTGGCTCATTGCGTTCTGCAGCACGTTCATCGCGTTCTGGTCGCCGAACTGCATGCCGCTGAACATCTTCTGCATGGCTTCCATCGCGTCGTTGCTGCCGGAGGCGAGCTGCTCGCTGACCAGGCGACCGACTTCGGCCTGGGCCGAGCCGGTGATTTCGGCGATCTGGCGTGCGCAGGCGAGCATCTTCTCGGTCGCGACCTGGGCGTAGTCCGTGCGCATGGTCAGCAGATCCTTCGGGTCGCGGGCGGACGACAGGGCCTTGGCGTTGGCGACGCTGTCCTCGAACAGCTCCTTGGCGGTCTGTACCTGGACTTCCATGATGCGCTGGGAGTTCTCGATCGACATCTGGGCGAGCCGCATGGCGGTCTCGAGGTTCTTCTTCTGCAGTGCGGTGAATTGTTCCTGCTGCTTGGTTGACATGGTTCCCTCCACTAGAAAATGTAAATTTTGCCAGAGGCTCGAGCTTGTCCCGACGCAGAACCCGGTCATGTTGGTTCTGCTCCTCCGCCTCATGCCGCAAGATAGCATCATGTTGCGGCCGCGTCACCGTCTGTGCGCCGTTTAAGCCCATGAGTTGCATGGATTTGTTGCATTGCAACAACAGATGGCTGCAATTGCCTTCGCGATCGCCGCGTTGAAATCGTCGAATCACGTCCCCACATCGGAATCAACCTCTTCCCGCAAGGAAATTTCGACATGCGCTTCGACAAACTGACGACCAAGTTCCAGCAGGCGCTGGCCGACGCCCAGAGCATTGCGGTCGGCAACGACCAGCAGTTCATCGACCCGCTGCATCTGACCAAGGCGATGATCGCACAGGACGATGGCGGCACCGTCTCTCTGCTGCAGCGGGCCGGCGTCAACATCGGATCGCTCGCCAAGGCGATCGACGAGGCCATCGCGCGACTGCCCAGGGTCGAAGGGCATGGCGGCGAAGTCCAGATCGGCCGCGACCTGTCCAATCTCCTGAATCTTGCCGACAAGGAAGCGCAGAAGCGCGGCGACCAGTTCATCGCGTCGGAGATGTTCCTGCTGGCGCTGGCCGACGACAAGGGCGAGAGCGGGCGCCTGCTGAAGCAGCACGGGCTGGCACGCAAGCCGCTCGATGCGGCGATCGAGGCGGTGCGCGGCGGCGCGTCGGTGGGCAGCCAGGAGGCCGAGGGCGCGCGCGAGGCCTTGTCGAAGTACACCCTGGATCTGACCGAGCGGGCGCGCATGGGCAAGCTCGATCCGGTGATCGGGCGCGACGACGAGATCCGCCGTGCGGTGCAGATCCTGCAGCGGCGCACCAAGAACAATCCGGTGCTGATCGGCGAGCCCGGTGTCGGCAAGACCGCGATCGTCGAGGGCCTGGCGCAGCGCATC
>JAGRFY010000188.1 GCA_020445765.1 Rhodocyclaceae bacterium
GCCACCAGCCGTGCGCGAGGGCGAGCTCCTCGGCCTTGGCGACCATGCCCGAACCCTTCAGCGAGGCCGGCGTCAGCACCACCCTGGCACCGAGAAAGCGCATCAGTCGGCGACGCTCGACGCTGAAGTTCTCGGCCATCGTCACCACCAGCGGATAGCCCTTCTGCGCGCAGACCATGGCCAGACCGATGCCGGTATTGCCGCTGGTGGCCTCGACCACGGTCTGGCCCGGCTTCAGCTCGCCGCGGCGCTCGGCATCCTCGATCACGCCGAGGGCGAGCCGGTCCTTGACCGAGCCCATCGGATTGAAGGACTCGACCTTGACGTAGAGATTGACGTGCTTCGGCGCGAGCTTGTTGATGCGCACCACCGGCGTGTGGCCGATGGTGTCGAGGATGCTGTCGAAACGCTGGCTCATCGTTGCTCTCCTGTGGGATGCCCCGCGCTTCGAGACAACGCGGTGTCAATGTTGTGTTGGCGCGCTCGTCGACCTTGCGCAAATCCGTCGCCGCGGCCCACCAGTTCGCGTCCGATCGCGATGACCTCGTCCACCAGTTGCTCGGCGTGGGCCATCGTCGCACGGGCGCCGACGAAGCATGGCCGGATCGCCAGCCGGCCGTTGATCACAGTGGTGCTCGGCATCGCCCGGCCGCGCCGCACCATCTCGCGGTGCAGGCGCTGGTTCAGCGCGTCGAGATCGCCGCTGCCGTCGCCACGATAGCGGAAGCAGCAGATCGACAGGGTCGGCCGCTGCAGCACCTCGAGCTCCGGATGGGCATCGGCCCGCTCGGCGATGTGGCGTGCCATCGCATTGTGGCGGCAGACGCGCTCGCGCAGCCCCTCGCGACCGATCTCGCGCAGCAACGCCCAGACCACCGCGCCGCGGCATGGCGCCGACAGCTCGACGCCGAAATCCGCGTACGGGATGCCAAGCTTGTCCATCGAATGGCTGGCGTCGCCGTCCTCGCAGGCCCCTTCCAGGTAGTCGGCGGCCGTCTGAGTGAAGGCCCGCGACATCAGCGCCCGGTCGCGGACGAAGGTGGCACCGATGCCGACCGGCGCGCCGAGCCACTTGTGCGGGTCGACGATCACCGAGTCGGCCAGTTCGAGCCCGCGAAACAGCGGCCGCACCCGGGGATCGAGGATGCCGGGCAGGCCGTAGGCGCCATCGACGTGAAACCACAGCCGGTGCAGGCGGGCGATGGCGCCGAGGGCGGCGAGATCGTCGATGGCACCGGCATTGGTGGTACCGGCGTTGGCCACCACCGCCACTGGCAGTGCGTCGTCGCAGGCGGCAAGCGCCTCGCGCAGGGCGGCCGGCTTCATCCGCCCCATGGCGTCGGCCGCCACCAGCCGCACCGCGTCGCGGCCGAGGCCGAGCACCGCCGCTGCGCGGCGGATGGTGTGATGGCTGGCGGCGGTGGCGAAGATGCGGCCGGGCCGGTCGACGCCGTCGCGGGCGGGGTCGCGCCCGACTGCCTCGAATGCCGCCTGCCGCGCGGTGCCGAGCGCCACCAGGTTCGCCACCGAACCGCCGCTGCTGTAGAGCCCCTTCATGCCGGCTGGCAGCTCGAACAACTCCGCCAGCCAGTCGAGCGAGACCTCCTCCAGCAGGTTGAAGGCGGTCAGGCCGATGCGCTGGGGCGCGGCGATGGCGCCGGCGGCAGTCGCCAGCGCGCCGGCCGTGGCGGCGCCGGTGGTGATGAAGGCACTCGACGCCGGATTCGGAATCTGCGAGCCATTGGGGATCAGCCAGCGCCCGATCTCGGCGCTGACCGCCTCGATGCCGACGCCGTGCGCCGGCAGCGGCCGCACCAGCGCCGCGCGCCAGTCGCCGGCGCGCGCCATCGCGTCGCCATGCTCGAATCGCAGGAAGTGGTCGAGGTCGCGGCCGATCTGCTGGAGCCAGTGGCCCAGATCGCCGCATGCCGCCCGATCGCGTTCCATGATGATGTCCTCGTCAGGATCATTGTCGGCCCCGACCGCCATCGGCCGGGGCCTGCCGGTTCAGGCGAGCACGCGGGCGCCGCTGCCGAGAAAGGCCATCGTGCGCGGTGCGCCGGCGATCTCGACGCCTTCGCGCAGGTCGCCTGCAGTGATGCCGCGGGCCTTGGCGCAGGCCGGGCACAGCCAGATCATGCCGCCGTTGTCGTGGTACTGACGCATCAGCTGGTCGAGCGGCTCGTAGCCCTCGGCGGCGAGGCCGTCGGCGCCGCCCCTGACGCACAGGCCGGCGGCATCGGCGGTGGCGAAGACCGCGGTCTCGGCGGTCTTCGACGAGGTCGCCGCGAGGATGAAGGCGATCGTCGCGCGTTCGACGTCGTCGGCGCCAAAGGTGCAGTTGACGAGGAATTTCTGGTCCTGGGTGGTGGTGTCCATCTCTGTTCTCCTGGGTGGGGTTCGGTTGTCGTCCAAGGCTCGTGGGAGCAACGCCATGCTACGAACGATCGCCCGCGCGAACTTGCAGCCGGCGCGGTGATGTTCTGGAGAAAACCTGGAGATTGGCCTAACATCGGCCGCAGGCCCGCGCGCTCAGGCGCTCTCCGCGCCGCGCGGCGCCCGTTCCGAACCACCGGGCCGCAGCGATGCGCTATCTGTTCGACGAGTTCTCGCTCGATGCCGACCGCTTCGAATTGAGCCGCGACGGCGCGCCGCTTCGCGTCGAACCGCAGGTCATCGAGCTGTTGCTGCTGCTGGTCGAGAACGCCGGCCGCATGGTCTCGAAAGACGAGATCATCGACGTCGTCTGGCGCGGCCGGGTGGTGTCCGAGGCCGCGGTCAGCAGCCGCATCAAGTCGGCGCGCCAGGCCCTCGGCGACGACGGCCAGACCCAGCGCTACATCCGCACCGTGCACAAAAAGGGCTTTCGGTTCGGCGGCGAGGTGCGTCGCGACCGGGCCGAGACCGACGCCAGCGAGCCGCGCGACGAGGCGCCGGCACCCGTGGCGGCGGTAGAGTCCGGCGAGGTGCCTGCCGCCACGCCGTCGGGTCGGCCGGCGGTGGCAGTGCTGCCCTTCGTCAACCTGTCGTCCGATCCCGAGCAGGAGTACCTGTCCGACGGCATCACCGCGGACGTCATCGCCCGCCTGTGCAAGCACCGCTGGATCGACGTCGTCGCCCGCAACACCAGCTTCGGCTTCAAGGGCCGCGCGGTGGACGTGCGCGAGCTCGGCCGCCTGCTGTCGGTGGCCTACGTCGTCGAAGGCAGCGTGCAGCGCGCCAGCAATCGCATCCGCGTCGCCGTGCAGCTGGTCGATGCCGCCAGCGGGCTCAATCGCTGGTCCGAGCGCTACGACCGGGAGATGTCCGACATCTTCGCGCTGCAGGACGAGATCACCGAAATGATCGCCGCCCGGCTGGAGCCCGAGATCGGGCTCTCCGAGCGCAGCAAGCTGATCCAGTCGCGCCCGCCCGACCTGCACGCGTGGGACTGCTATCACCTCGGCATCTTCCACTTCTTCAAGTTCACCGGACCCGACAACGTCGAGGCCCAGCGCCTGTTGCTGCGCGCCCAGCAGCTCGACCCGCAGTTCGGCGAGGCCTTCGCGTGGTGGGCCTACGCACTGATCCTCGGCATGGTCTATTGGGAGACGCCACCGACGCCGGAACTGCTCGACCAGGCCCTCGCGGCCTGCGACCGGGCGCTGGAGATCGACCGCCAGAACGCCAGCTTCCATGCCTTGCGGGCGCGGGTGCTGCTGGCGCGCTGCGAATACCGTCATGCCATCGCCGAGAACCAGGCCGCAATCGAACTGAATCCCTCGTTCGCCGCCGCCCATTGCGGCCTCGGCGACTCGCTGGCGTACGAGAAACGCTACGAGGAGGCGGTCGAGTGCTTCGACCGGGCGATCGCGCTGTCGCCGAACGATCCGCAACTGTGGGCCTTCTACTCCTATGGCGCGCTGGCGCTGATCTTCAAGGGCGACTACGACACCGCGGTGGCGTGGACCGACCGCGCCGCCGGCATCCCCAACTGCCAGTACTGGGCCTGGGCCCACC
>JAGRFY010000046.1 GCA_020445765.1 Rhodocyclaceae bacterium
AGCTGAACGTGCCGTCGGCATTGACAACCACCTCGCCGCCACCGGCCAACTGCGAGATCGCCCAGACATTGCCGCCGTCCGCGCTCGGCGTGTCGTTCTCTGCGAGGTCGCCTTCGAAGGTGGTTCCGGTCTGAACCGTGAACTCGTCGTCCTGTGCAATCGGTACGCTGTCGGCGACGCCGACCGATATGAATACGGTCGCCATGCTGACGTCGCCGTCGACGTCGGTCACGGTATAGGTAAAGCTGTCTCGACCGGAGAATCCGGCGTCCGGCGTATAGCGAAAGCTGCCGTCGGCATCGACCACCGCCGTTCCGTTTTCAGGAGGCGTTTGCAGCGCCCACACGTTTCCGCCGTCGTTGCTCGGGGTATCGTTGTCGGCCAGGCTGCCGGCGGCGATCTCGTCCACTTCGATCGACACCGAATCATCCACTGCGACCGGCGCGTCGTCGGCCGGCGGCGGGCTCGAACCGTCGACCACGGTCACCGTGACTTCGGCAGTGCTGACGTCACCATCGGCATCGGTGATCGAATAGCTGAACCGGTCCTCGCCGGTAAACCCGCTACCGGGGGTGTACGTATAACTGCCGTCGGCATTGACGATGACACTGCCGTGGTCCGGCGCATCGACCAGCGCCCAGACATTGCCGCCGTCGAGACTCGGGCTGTCATTGGCCGCGAGGTTGCCGCTGACCGACGTGCCGACGGTCGTCGTCGCACTGTCGTCGACGGCGAGCGGCTGGCTGTCCGCGGTCGCGCCGACCGTGATCGACACTTGCCCCGATGCCAGCGAGTTGCCATCGCTGACCGTGTATTCGAAACTCAGTTCACCTTCGAAACCGGTGCTCGGCGCGAAACTCAGGGTGCCGTCCGGATTGAGGGAGACGACACCTTCCGGCAGCGTGATCGGCTCGTCGACCGCGATCGGCTGGCCAGCCACGGCAACGATCGCGAGTCGATCGCCATCGGGATCGCTGTCGTTGGCAAGGACGTCGATGTCGACGGTGCGACCCGGCTCGGTGCTGGCCGAATCGTCGACCACCAGCGGTGCCTGGTTGCCCGTCACGCCGACGATCGTCGGGTCCTCGACCGTCGCGGCCTGGTCGAACTGCAGCGCGAGCGGATCCACTTCCTCGGTGATCCGAAGCAGCCGCACGAAGTCGTTGCCCTCACCGGCGCCACCGCCGGCGAGGCCGGCAGCCGGTGCTTCCAGTTCGTCGAAAGGATCCCGTCCCGATTCGAGCGCCTGCACGACGCGATCGACCGCTTCGGCAGTCACGGCCGCCTCGTCGGCGCCCGCGGCCTTGTCCGCCGACATTTCGGCCGAGATCAGGACCGATTGCTCCGGCAGGATCTGCAACACCTCGCCATTGCCGAGCGCCAGTTCGACACGACCGCCGGGCGACGTCACGACGGTTTCGCCTTCGCGCAGCACGTCGCCGGCCTCGAGCGGCCTCGACAGGCCTTCGGCATTGCGGGCGTAGGCCTTTCCGGTGATGGCGACAACGGTTGCGATCGCTTCAGACATGACTCGACTCCTGATCTTGAACCAACGGGACGCGACAAGTCGCAATCCACGACACTTCCGGGACGATAGCGGTCCGCGTCAACGAAGAATATTGGACCGGTGGACAGGGTGGGCGCAGGGCGCCCGGTTCAGGCAACGCTGCGGGCAGGAGCCGCCAGCGGATCGCGAAGCGCGATCACCAGTTCCAGCCGATCGCGCACGCCGAACTTCTCGAAGACGGCTGCCAGATGCGCCTTGACCGTGCGCTCGGTGATCCCCAGCGTGCGCGCCACCTCCTTGTTGGTGGCGCCGTGCGAGACTTCCTTCGCCACCGCGCGCTCGCGTGGCGTCAGGCGGGAAAGATCCGCGAGCCCGCCGCCGCCGTCCTGATCGAGCCGGGCGGTGACCGCACCGAGCATCCGCTTCATCAGTTCCGGCCCGACCCACAGGCCACCATGGGCCACCACCGTTGCCACCTGTCGCATCAACTCCGGTGCGGCCAGCGCGTGGCAGAAGCCTCGCGCGCCGGCATCGAGCGCAAGCAGCGTCCGATACTGGTTCGGAGCGCTGCTGATCACGACGACAGGCACGCCGGGGCAGGCGGCGACCAGCGCCGCGACGCGACGACCGAGGTCGGAATCCGCAATTCCGTCCGCGTGCAGCCACAACTGGCTCGGCGCGACGGCCAGCGGCGTCCGCGGGCTCGTGGCCAGCACGCGCCCATCCGGAAAGGCCTTGCACCACCTCGCCAGAAGTTCGGCCCGCGGGCAGATCGCCAGCATCACCGTCAACGCTCCGTCATGGCATTCGCCTTGGCCCGCAGCACCGGTTTCAACAGGTAGTCGAGAATCGATTTCTTGCCGGTCAGAATGTCCACCTCTGCGACCATGCCGGGAATGATCGGCAGGCCTTCGCCCAGGGAATTCTTCAAGGTCCGCACCTTGACCACGAAGAAGGCATTGCCCTCCTCGTCGATTACACTATCGGCAGCAATCTGGTCGAGTTCAGCATCGAGCCCACCGTAGATCGCGAAATCGTACGCGGTGAACTTCACGGTGGCCGGCTGTCCGGGGCGCAGGAATGCAATGTCGCGCGGGGAGATCTTGGTTTCGAGGACCAGCGCGTCGTCGAGCGGCACGACTTCCACCACCTCGGCGCCCGGCTGAACCACGCCACCGACGGTATTGACCAGCAGGCGCTTGACCGTGCCACGGACCGGCGCCCGGACCTCCGCGTGCTTGACCCGGTCCTCGAGCGCGAGACTGCCTTCCGACAGGGTTCCGAGCTTGGCGCTGACTTCGGACAGTTCCTTGCGCACCTGATTGCGAAAACTCAGCTCGACGTCCTGGATCTTCTGATTGGCCTCGCGAATCGCTGCCCTCAGACGCGATATCTGTGCATCGGCCTGGTCGCGCTCACCGCGGAAGCGGTTGACGTCACGCTCGAGCCGCAACAGTTCGACCTCCGACACCGCGCCCGCGCTCGCCAGCGGCTTGGTCACGGCCAGCTCGCGGTCGGTCAGCTCGAGCGAGCGCGCGGCACTCGCACGGGCACCGGTCGCCTCCCGAAGTTCCTCGTTGCGCTGGGTCAACTGCTGACGGGCGATACCAAGCTGGGCCTCGAGCCCGGCCAGGCTGGACTGATAGTGGGCCCGCTCCTGAGCGACGATCTCCGGGATCTCGTAACTCAGCGCCTGCCCCGGCTCGAACGGCCGGCCGTCCGACAGCGCCGTCAGCCGTGCTGCCCTGGCCTGCAATGCCAGCAGCTCGGCGCGATTCTCTCGCAGCGAAGACACGAAGCGTGTCGGGTCGATGCGCACCAGTACCTGCCCGGCCTCGACGGTCTGTCCTTCACCGACCAGCAATTCCTCGACGACGCCACCATCGACCGCCTGCACGACCTGCAGCTGGCTAGACGGGATGACCCGTCCCTGCCCCTTGGTCACTTCGTCGATGCGTGCATAGGCCGCCCACACCACCAGCGCCACGACCGCCAGCGCCGCCCAGCGCAGCAATGCCCGCGCCCTGAGCGGCTGCTGGTCCAGGTGCGCCCAATCGGCATCTGCGCCCCAGTCGCGCTCGTCGCGCGACGCTGCCGGCATGGCGCGCCAGAGCGCACCGCCGTCGTTCCGGTCGCCCCGGGTGAATAAGGCCCGCAGGAACTCGGTCACGAGGCCCTCCCGATGCGTCCCTGCCGCAGCGCCTCGATGACCCTGTCCTTGGGGCCGTCCGCCACGATGCGTCCGCCATCGACGACGACGACCCGGGTCGCCAGCGCCAGCAACGACGTCCGGTGGGTGACGATGATCAGCGTCCGCCCCTGAGCGAATTCCGCGAGCTGGCGCTTGACCTCTTCTTCGGTGGAATGGTCCATCGCGCCGGTCGGTTCGTCGAGCAGCAGGATCGACGGACGGCCGATGACTGCTCGAGCGAGTGCGACGCCCTGGCGCTGCCCGCCCGAAAGGGACTCGCCGCGCTCGCCGACCATCATGTCGAAACCCTGCGGATGGCCATTGACGAAGTCCAGGATGCCGCCGATCCGCGCGGCCTCGACCACCTGCTCGTCGGATGCCTGGCGCGTGACGATCGTCAGGTTCTCGCGCAGGCTGCCATAGAACATGCTTGCATCCTGCGACACGTAACCGACGTGACGCCTCAATTCGGCGGGGTCGAGCTGACGCAGATCGATGCCGTCGATCAGCAGCGCCCCTTCGGTCGGCTGGTAGAGGCCGAGAATCAGCTTTTGCAGAGTGGTCTTGCCCGAACCGACGCGCCCGAGAATCGCCACGTGCTCGCCGGCCTTGATACGCAGGGACACGTTGCGAAGCGCGGGCATTTCCTGGCCGGGATAGGCGAAGGACAGGTCGCGGAACTCGATGTCGCCGTCGAACTGTCTGCGGGTGACGAAGTTCGACCCTTGCGGGCGCTCGACCGGCTGTCGCAGGATCTCGTCGAGCGACTTCAGTGCGGTCGACGCGTTGTGGTACTGGGTCAGCAGCGCAGTCACCTGGCCGATCGGCTGCAAGGCGCGCGAACCGAGCATCGAGCATGCGATCAGTCCGCCGAGCGTCAGTTGATTCTCGCCGATCAGATAGACACCGGTGACGATCAGGGCGACGTTCACGCTCTGTTGCGCCCACATCGCGCCGTTCGAAGTCGTCGCCGACAGCAATCGCAGTTGCGCGCCGACCCGCGCCAGATACGCTGCGCTGTGCTCCCAGCGCTTCTGCATGACGCCTTCGGCGCCGAGCGCCTTGACCGCCTCGAGTCCCACCAGGCTCTCGACCAAGGTGGCATTGCGAAGTGCACTCGCGCGGTAGGTGGTTTCGGTGAGGGCGTGCATGCGACCGCGCACGACCAATGCATAGCAGCCGACGATCGCGGCACCGACGATGACCGGCAGGGTCATCGGCCAGGCGATCCAGCCGATCACCAGCAGGAAGATCAACGCGAAGGGCAGATCGACGAACGCAGTGATGGTTGCCGACGTGATGAAATCGCGGACGACTTCGAAGGAGCGCAGGTTGGCTGCGAACGAACCCGCCGACAGCGGCCGATGCTCCAGCCGCAGTCCCAGCACCCGCTCCATGATGAAGGCCGACAGCCGCACGTCGACGCGGCTTCCCGCAAGATCGACGAAATAGCCGCGCATGGTCCGCAGCGACGCGTCGGCGGCAACCACGAGCAGTACGCCGGCCGCCAGCATCCACAAGGTATCGGTGGCGTTGTTCGGCACCACCCGGTCGTACACGTTCATCGTGAACAAGGGCAGCGCGACCGCGAACAGATTGATCATCAGCGCCGCCAGCAAGACGTCGCGATACAGCGGCGCGTTCTCGGCGAGCGCGCCCCAGAACCAGTGCCGTCCGCGAATCTTCCCCACCTGGGGCGCCCGCGCGTCGAAACGGAACTCCGGCCTGACATAGATCGTGGTTCCGGCATAGCGGGCCGCCAGGTCTCGCCGCGTCACTTCGACGACGGCCTCGCCGAGTTCCGGGAAGATCACGGTGTACGTCTCGGTACCACGGGCGACGACGACGCAGGCATGATCGTCGTCGAGCAGCACGATGGCCGGCAGCAGTGCCTCGTTGAGCCGCCCCAAAGGCTGGCGTTGCACGCGACTGGAGAATCCCGCGCGTCGTGCCGCCCTGACCAGCAGCGACGGTGACAATGCCTCGCCATCCATCGGCAATCCGGCGACGGCGGCCTCGCGGGTCAGCGCACCCCCGTGCGAACGGACGACCGCCAGCAGGCACTCGAGCAAGACGTCGATACCGGCCGGGCCGGACGCGGCAGTCGGAGGGCCGGGTTCGGCGCGCTCGGCGCCATCCCGCTCGGGGGCAAGGGCTTCCATCGTTTGGCTCACCATCTCCCGGGCTACGTCAGTACAGCGGCAATCTTTAGTCGGAGCGCCGCAAAAGATCATGTCTCCCGCGGTCGAAACGGCAAGAATATCCCGGCCGGGCCGGTCGGGGACCGCAAACGCGGCCTGAAGCGGGAACTATCATCGCCGTTAGCACTCTCACACGCAGAGTGCTAACATTGCCGCAAGGAGGAATCCCGTCCATGAACGACAGTCTGACTCTCCCCGTTCCGTCTTCGGCCGGCAGCATCGACCAGTACATTCAGGCGGTCAATCGCCTGCCGATGCTCAGCGAGCGGGAAGAATCGTCGCTAGCCCATCGCTTTCGCGACGACGGCGACATCGATGCCGCACGCAAGCTGGTGATGTCACACCTGCGTCTGGTGGTGGCGATCGCCCGCGGCTACCTCGGCTATGGACTGCCGCACTCGGACCTGATCCAGGAAGGCAACATCGGTCTGATGAAGGCGGTCAAGCGCTTCGATCCGGATCGCGGCGTCCGTCTGGTGTCGTTCGCGATCCACTGGATCAAGGCCGAGATCCACGAGTTCATTCTGAAAAACTGGCGTCTGGTCAAGATCGCGACCACCAAGGCCCAGCGCAAGCTGTTCTTCAACCTGCGTGGCATGAAGTCGGGTACCGCGACGCTTCGCCCTGACGAGGTCGCGGCGGTCGCTGATCACTTGCAGGTCAAGCCCGAGGAAGTGGTCGAAATGGAGACTCGGCTCGGCGGCCAGGACATCCCGCTCGAGAGCAACGGCGGTGACGACGACGAGCGCTTCGCACCGATCGGCTACCTGCCGGATCCCCATGCCGAGCCGTCCGAGGCGCTGGCCACCGCCCAGCTCGCCCGGCTCCAGGACCAGGGGTTGCGGGCCGCGATCGCCGATCTCGACGACCGCAGTCGAGACATCATCCAGCGCCGCTGGCTGACCGACGGCGATACCGCGACCTTGCACGAACTGGCGGCCGAATATGGTGTGTCGGCCGAACGTATCCGCCAGATCGAAGCCAAGGCGATGAAGAAGATGCGTGGGCAACTCGAACACGTCGTCTGACTGCGCGAAAATCGAGTAAGGCACGGCCGGATTCGCCCGGCCGTGCCTTTTTCATGTGGACAGCGCCAACCGTGGACTTCGCGCCGTCGACCGGGCCTGTCCCATGCCACCGGATGGCGCCGGCAGACTCCCTGGAGCGGGTCAGGCGTCGCGCCGGAACTCGGCCGATCGGGCGTGCGCCTGCAGACCTTCGCCGTGCGCCAGCACCGATGCGATGTCGCCGAGACGACGGGCGCCCTGCTCCGACACCTTGATCAGGCTGGTGCGCTTCTGGAAGTCGTAGACCCCGAGCGGAGACGAGAAGCGCGCGCTGCGCATCGTCGGCAGCACGTGGTTGGGCCCGGCGCAGTAGTCGCCGAGCGCCTCGACCGACCAGTGGCCAATGAAGATCGCGCCGGCGTGGCGGATCCGGCCGATCAGGGCGTCGCCGTCGTCGACTGCCAGTTCGAGGTGCTCGGGTGCGATCCGATTGGCGATCTCGCAGGCCTCGTCAAGATCCCGGACCCGAATCAGCGCACCGCGGTTGGCCAGCGAACTGGCGATCGTCTCGCGCCGCGCCATCCCGGGCAGCAATCGTTCGATCGACTGCGCCACGGCATCGATGAAGGCCGCGTCGGTGCACAGCAGGATCGACTGGGCGAGTTCGTCGTGCTCTGCCTGGGCGAACAGGTCCATCGCCACCCAGTCGGCGTGGCCGCTGCCGTCGGAGACGATCAGCACTTCGCTCGGCCCTGCCACCATGTCGATGCCGACGGTGCCGAACACCCGGCGCTTGGCGGATGCGACGTAGGCGTTGCCGGGACCGACGATCTTGTCCACCTGCGGCACCGTCGCGGTGCCGAAGGCCAGTGCGGCGACCGCCTGCGCGCCACCGATCGTGAACACGCGGTCGACGCCGGTGATCGCAGCGGCGGCCAGCACCAGCGGATTGCGCTCACCCTGCGGCGTCGGCACCACCATGATCAGTTCGCCGACGCCGGCAACCTTGGCTGGTATCGCGTTCATCAGCACCGAACTCGGATAGGCGGCGCGACCGCCGGGTACGTACAGGCCGACCCGGTCGAGCGCAGTGACCTGCTGGCCGAGTTCGGTACCGTCTTCCTCGACGTAGTTCCAGGACGTCAACGGCTGGCGCTCGTGGTAGGCGCGCACCCGCGTCGCGGCAGCCTCGAGCGCTTCGCGCTGGGCAGCCGGCAGCGAAGCCAGCGCCGCCTGCAGCACCGACGGCGCCAGTTCCAATTCACTCATTTCGGCGGCGTCGACGCCGTCGAAGCGCCGCGTACAGGACAGCACGGCTTCGTCGCCGCGTTCGCGCACGTCGGCGAGAATCGCTTCGACCGCTTGCTCGATTCGCTGGTCGGTACCGCTGTCGAACGCCAGCAAGGCATCGAGGGTTTGCGAGAAGTCGCAGGCTGAGGAATCGAGTCGGCGGATGGTCCTCATGCGACGGCTCCGGAAAAGGCGTCCAGCACCGGCTGGATCAGTTCGCGTTTCATCTTCATCGAGGCCTGGTTGACGATCAGTCGCGACGAAATGTGAAGGATCTCCTCGACCTCGACCAGGTTGTTCGCGCGCAGCGTGCCGCCCGATGACACCAGGTCCACGATGGCATCGGCGAGACCCACCAGCGGCGCCAGTTCCATCGAGCCGTAGAGCTTGATCAGATCGAGATGCACGCCCTTGCCGGCAAAATGCTGCCGTGCCGACTTGATGTACTTGGTGGCGACGCGGATGCGGCCGCCGGGGCGCACCGCCGCCGCATAATCGAAACCGGCGGGCGTCGCCACGCACATCCGGCAGCGCGCGATACGCAGGTCGAGGGGCTGGTAGAGACCGGTGCCGCCGTGTTCGAGCAGCACGTCCCGCCCGGCGATGCCGAGATCCGCGGCACCGTGCTGGACGTAGGTCGGCGTGTCGGTGGCACGGACGATCACCAGCCTGACGTCGGGCCGGTTGGTGCCGATGATGAGCTTGCGCGAACGCTCCGGGTTCTCTGCGGGCTCGATGCCGGCCGCCGCCAGCAGCGGCAGGGTTTCCTCGAAGATGCGCCCTTTGGACAGGGCGATGGTGATGCTGGACACGGGCTGGCGCCTCGAAAATGTTGGAATTCTAGCCGGCAATCGGCACGGTGTCGCGCCGTCCCGGCCCGCGCCGCCCGGCAGCCGCCGAGGGGTCAGCGCACGCGCGAGACGCGCGCTCCGAGCTGGCTGAGCTTTTCGCCGAGCTTCTCGTAGCCGCGGTCGAGGTGGTAGATCCGGTCCACCAGGGTCTCGCCGTCCGCCACCAAGCCGGCGATGATCAAGCCGGCCGAGGCGCGCAGATCGGTCGCCATCACGCTCGCGCCCTCGAGCCGGTCGACGCCGGTGACCACCGCGGTATTGCCGTCGATGCGGATCTCGGCGCCCAGACGCTGCAGTTCGACCGCGTGCATGAAGCGGTTCTCGAAGATCGTCTCGCGTATCACCGCGGTCCCTTCGGCAACGCAGTTGATGGCCATGAACTGGGCCTGCATGTCGGTCGGAAAAGCAGGATAGGGCGCCGTCCGGATACTGACGGCGGACAGTCGCGCGGGCGCCGTCAGCCGGATCGCGTCGCGCTCGCTGTCGATGTCGCAACCGGCGTCGAGCAACTTGTCCACCACCGCATCGATGTAGGCGGTCGAGGTGCCGGTCAGCCGGATGCTGCCACCGGTGGCAGCGGCCGCACACAGGTAGGTACCGGTCTCGATTCTGTCCGGCATGATGCGGTGCTCGGCACCGTGCAGACGCTCGACGCCGTGGATGCGGATGACGTCGGTGCCGGCGCCGGAAATGCGCGCCCCCATCGCCACCAGGCAGTTGGCGAGATCGACCACTTCGGGTTCGCGAGCGGCGTTCTCGATGACGGTCTCGCCCTTCGCCAGGCAGGCTGCCATCATCAGGTTCTCGGTACCGGTCACGGTCACCATGTCGGTGAACAGCCTCGCGCCCCGCAGCCCGCCGGCGACCGTCGCATGGATGTAGCCGTGTTCGACGGCGACTTTCGCCCCCATCGCCTGCAGGCCCTTCAGGTGCTGATCGACCGGCCGCGCGCCGATCGCACAGCCCCCCGGCAGCGAAACCCGCGCCTCGCCGACACGCGCCATCAGCGGCCCCAGCACGAGGATCGACGCGCGCATGGTCTTGACCATTTCGTAGGGCGCCAGCGGGTTGTCGAGCTTCGAGGCATCGAGGGTCACGCGGTCGGCGTCGCGCTCGACCGCAACGCCCATCTGGCCGAGCAAGCGCAGCAGGGTCGCGATGTCCTGCAATTGCGGAACGTTGGTCAGCGTCACCGGTTCGGCACTGAGCAGGGCCGCACAGAGGATCGGCAGCGCCGCGTTCTTGGCGCCGGAAACCGTGGTCTCGCCGTCGAGTCGGGCGCCGCCGTGAATCAGGAGTTTGTCCATCGCCGACCGCTCACTCGTCCAGTTGCCGGCGGAACTCGTCCCACTGGGCCGGCGTGTAAGTCTGCAGCTGCAGGGCGTGAATCTCGTTGCCCATCAGTGCGCCGAGCGTCGCATAGACGGCCTGATGCTGCCGCACCCGCGGCTTGCCGGCGAAGGCCTCGCTGACCACGATGCCGGTGAAATGCACGCCGTCGTCGCCGGCGATCTCGACGTAGTCGCAGGCCAGACCCTGCTCGATCAATTGCTTTATTTGCTCTGCTTCGAACATTTTCAGATCCTCAGCTGCGCAGCTTGTAGCCGCGCGACAACATGTTCAGAGTAAGGCCGGCCACCAGCACCAGGCACACCACGACGACGCCGAGGCTCGCCCACGGCGAGACGTCGGACTGGCCGAAGAACCCGTAGCGGAAGCCGTCGATCATGTAGAAGAATGGGTTGACGTGAGATACCGCCTGCCAGAAGGCCGGCAGCGAGTGGATCGAGTAGAACACGCCCGAGAGCATCGTCAGGGGCATGATCAGGAAATTCTGGAAACCCGCCAGCTGGTCGAACTTTTCGGCCCAGATGCCGGCGACGACGCCGAGCGAGCCGAGCATCGCGCCCCCCATCAGTGCGAAGGCCGCGATCCACAGCGGCGATTGCGGCGCGAGATCGGCGAACGGCAAAGCCGCCAAACCGACGCCCAGGCCGACGAAGGCACCGCGCAACACTGATGCCAGCACGTAGGCGGCATAGAACTCACGGTAGCTGATCGGCGGCAGCAGCACGAACACCAGATTGCCGGTGATCTTGCTCTGGATCAGCGACGACGAGCTGTTGGCAAAGGCGTTCTGCAGCACCGACATCATGATCAGGCCGGGCACCAGGAAGCTGGTGTAGGAGACGCCCGCGAAGACCTCGACGTGCTCCTCGAGTACGTGCGAAAAGATCATCAGATAGAGCACGGAGGTCAATACCGGCGCGCCGACGGTCTGGAAGCTGACCTTCCAGAAACGCAGCACCTCCTTGTAGAGCAGGGTCGAAAAACCGGTCATCGATTCACGAATGCATGACGCCGACGAAGACCTTTTCGAGGTCCGGCTCGCCGAGTTGCATCTCCACGATCTCACCACCGGCCTCGCGCACGCGCCGCAGCATGCCCTCGACCTCGTCGTAGCGCTCGAGCGCGAATTCGAGCCAGCCGCGTTCCTGGCGGAGCGCGCCGAGGTCGGCGCCGAGCGGCGACGCCAGGCGCACGCGCAAGGTGTGGGTGGCGAAGCGCGCCAGCAGGTTCTCCGTCGTATCCAGCGCGACCACGCGACCGCTCTTCAGCATCGCGATGCGCGTGCATAGGGTTTCCGCTTCTTCCAGGTAATGGGTCGTGAGGACGATGGTGTGGCCGTCCCGGTTCAACCGCCTCACGAACTGCCACAGCCCCTGGCGCAACTCGACGTCCACCCCCGCCGTGGGCTCGTCGAGCACGATCACCGGCGGCCGGTGCACCAGCGCCTGCGCCACCAGAACCCGCCGCTTCATGCCGCCGGAGAGCGATCGCATGTTGGCGTCGGCCTTGGCCGTGAGGTCGAGATGGCCGAGGATCTCGTCGATCCAGTCGTCATTGCGACGAATGCCGAAGTAGCCGGACTGGATCCTCAGCGCCTCGCGCACCGTGAAGAATGGGTCGAACACCAGCTCCTGAGGCACCACGCCGAGTTGCCGCCGCGCATCGCGATAATCCGCGACGACGTCGTGCCCCATCACCTTGAGGCTGCCCGAATCGACCCGGACGAGCCCTGCCAGGGCCGAAATCAGCGTGGTCTTGCCGGCACCGTTGGGGCCCAGCAGCCCGAAGAATTCGCCGGCGCCGACCTCCAGGTCGACGCCGTCGAGCGCGCGCACGGCGCCATAGCGCTTGCTCGCGCCGCTGACCGCGATCGCCGGCACGGTCAAGCCGCTTCGTCCAGCAACGGGTCGAGCCGATAGAGCGCAGCCAGACTGGCGAGCGCCGACGGAATTCCGACGAGCACGAGCGCCCGCCCCGCCTGGCGCCGCCAGGCGAGCAATACCGCGATCGCCGAGGAATCGACCTCGGTCACCGCGCCGAGGTCGATCTCGGATATCTCGTCGGTGAGCAGCGCCAGGCCCTGGTCGCGCACGCCGGGCGCACTGCCCATCGTGATCGGACCGCTGACCCGCAGCACCGTGCCGGCTCGCTCGATCACGACTTCTGCACCACCAGCTCGTTGTTCTTCGCCTTGAGCGACTCGATCAGGCCATCGACACCACTCTGACGGATCTGCTGCGCGAAGGAGGCGCGATAGTTGGTGACGAGGCTGACGCCGGCGACGACGACGTCGTACACCTTCCAGTCCTCGCCGACCTTCTCGAGGCTGAAATCCATCTGGATGGCCTGGGCGCCGGGCTGGCGGATCTCGGTACGAACCTGGGCGTCACGATCGTCCGGACGTCCGCGGAAGGGCTTGAAGACGATGGTCTGATTGTCGTACTGGGTCAGTGCATTGGAATAGGTTCGCACCAGCAGGGTACGGAACTGGGCGGTCAGCGCCTGACGCTGATCCGGGCTCGCGCCACGCCAGTCGCGTCCGACGGCCAGGGCGGTCATGTGTTCGAAGTTGAAGTGCGGCAGCACTCGCTCTTCCACCAGCCGGATGGCCTTCTCGGTATCGCCGGCACGGATTTCGGCGTCGGCCTCGACCGCCGCGATCACTTGCTCGGTCAGTTGCTTGGTCAGGTCCTCGGGCCCGGGCCCGGCGACGGCAAGGCTGGCGCCGAGTCCGATCGCGGCTGCCGCCAACAGGTTGACGATGGTCTTCTTCATGGTTTGTTCTCTCTCATCTTCGCGCTAGGCGTCGGAGTTGGGGTTGCGCCGTCACCGGCCGGCATCACCGATGCCGACGACGATCCTGTCCGCCTGTTCGGCGTCAGGGGCGCCGTCACCGACTTCGGTCGGACCGGTCTCGCCGCTGTCGCTGGACCAGTAATCGTCCTCGGGGTTCCGGGGCGGCCGCCCGTCATACACTTCGTAACGTCGGCGCTGCAGGTAAGCCTCGCGCACGTAGACGTATCGGTCGAGCGCCCCTTCGTCGAGCACCTTGTCGGCGGCCAGCAGGTTGGCCCGGGTATTGACCAGCTTCAGAATCGATGCGCCGGTCTCGGTCGCCAGCCTGCCACCGTACCAGGCGTTGTCCGCGGTCATGTCGATCGCGGTCGCGCCGGCGTCGCGCAGGGTTCGCGGGCCAAGCACCGGCAGCATGAAGTATGCCCCTTCACCGACCCCCCAGCTGCCGAGAGTCTGGCCGAAATCCTCGTCGTGACGCTCGAGGCCGAACTCGGAGGCGATGTCGAATATGCCGAGGATGCCGACCGTCGAATTGATCAGCACCCGCGCGAAATCCGACAGGCCATCGCCCGCCTTGCCCTGCAACACGTTGTTGACCCCGATCCAGACGTCGCCGATGTTGCCGAAGAAATTGCCGATGCCGGCTCTGAGCGGCAGCGGCGTGAACTTGTCGTACACCTGGGCGGTGGGCTTCAGCACGGCCTTGTCGAGCCGGTCGTTGAACGCGAACATCGCCCGGTTGTAGCCCTCGAGCGGATCGTCGGGATTGTCCGGCGTCGACGCGCAGCCGCCGACCGCGAGCGCCGCCGCCATGATCGGGACCGACAACCGTCCCGTCACCGTTCGTCCGTGTCTGTGCATGCGAATACCGTCCGCCATCAGTCGGCCGCGCTCACTCCGCGGCCTTGTTGAACAGGAACTGCCCGATCAGCTTTTCCAGCACCACCGCAGACTGGGTGATGCGAATGCGATCGCCATCGGCCAGCATGGCCGCGTCGCCCCCCGCTTCGAGGCCGACATACTGCTCGCCGAGCAGGCCCGAGGTCAGGATCGTCGCGATCGTGTCCTTCGGGAATTCAAACGCTTCGTTCATCGCGAGCACAACCACGGCGCGGTAGGTTTGTGTATCGAAATTAATGCTCGACACGCGACCGACGACGACGCCGGCACTCTTCACCGGTGCGCGCACCTTGAGGCCGCCGATGTTGTCGAACTCGGCCTCGACCGAGTAGCTGCGCGAGAAGCTGCCGGCGGACAGATTGCCGACCTTCATCGACAGAAACAGCAATGCGGCAATACCGATCGCAACGAAGATTCCGACCCACAGGTCGAGGCTAGTGCGGCTCATGATTGTCCCCGGAACATGAATGAGGTGAGCACGAAGTCCAGTGCCAGGATGGCCAGCGCGGAGCTGACCACGGTGCGCGTGATCGCGCGTGAAACGCCTTCGGCGGTCGGCGTGCAGTCGTAGCCCTCGAAGACCGCGATCAGGGATACCGCGATGCCGAACACCACGCTCTTGATGACGCCGTTCATGATGTCGAAGCGGAAATCCACCGCCGACTGCATCTGTGACCAGAAGGCGCCGTCATCCACGCCGATGAAGGCGACGCCGATCAGCCAGCCACCGAATATGCCCATCGCCGAGAACAGCGCGGCCAGCAGCGGCATCGAGATCACGCCGCCCCAGAAGCGGGGCGCGACGACGCGGGCGATCGGGTTCACCGCCATCATGTCCATCGCCTTCAGCTGCTCGGTGGTCTTCATCAGTCCGATCTCGGCCGTGACCGCGGAACCGGCACGGCTGGCAAACAACAGCGCGGCCACCACCGGCCCCAGTTCGCGGGTCAGCGACAGCGCGACCAGCACGCCCAAGGCCTCGCTGGAGCCGTAGCGCTGTAGCGTTTCGTAACCTTGCAGACCCAGCACCAGGCCGACGAAGAGCCCCGAGACCAGAATGATCAGCAAGGACAGTACGCCGCTGAAATAGATCTCGCGGATCGTCAGATGGATGCGGCGGAAGCTCTGGCCGGACAGCAGCAGCAGCAGGCCGAGGAAGCGCGCGGCGAAACCCAGCCGCCAGATGCCGTCGACGACGCCGCCGCCGATGCGGCGCAGCACTGCCGCGATCGCATTCATTGGACGGCCCTCCGGTCGCGGCGCGAGCCGGTCGCGCCCTCGCCGAGCAGTGCCTCCATGATCGGCGGCGCGGGATAGTGGAAAGGTACCGGGCCATCGGCCTCGGCATGCACGAACTGGTGCACGAACGGATCCTTCGACGCGCGGATCTCGTCCGGGGTGCCTTGGGCGACGATCCGGCCGTCGGAGACGAAGAATACGTAATCGACGATCTCGAGCGACTCGGAGACGTCGTGGGTCACCATGATCGAACTGGCGCCGAGGGCATCGTTGAGCCTGCGGATCAACTGGCCGACGATGCCCAGCGAGATCGGATCGAGGCCGGCAAAGGGCTCGTCGTACATGATCAGCATCGGATCGAGCGCCACCGAGCGTGCCAGCGCCACCCGTCGCGCCATGCCGCCGGACAGTTCCGACGGCATCAGGCCATGGGCGCCCCGCAGACCGACCGCGTCGAGCTTCAACAGCACCAGATCGCGAATCAGCGACTCATCGAGCCGGGTGTGCTCTCGCATCGGAAACGCGACGTTGTCGAAAACCGACATGTCGGTGAACAGCGCGCCGAACTGGAACAGCATGCCCATGCGGCGGCGCAATGCGTAAAGGGGTTCGCGCCCGAGCCCGCCGAGCTCCTGGCCGTCGACGACGACGCTGCCCTGTCCGGCCTGCAGCTGGCCGCCGATCAGGCGCAGCAGGGTGGTCTTGCCGGAGCCGGAGCCGCCCATGATGGCGACGACCTTGCCACGCGGCACGTCGAGATCGACGCCGCGCAGAATCTCCCGCTCGCCGTACGCAAAGCGCACGCCGCGAAGGCTGACCAAGGCTTGTTGTGTTGGGGAAGTCACTGTTTTTTCTCGGGCTTGCCGGTGACCCAATTGTATCAGAGGCGAAGAATCGCGATGTTGCATTGCAGCGTCAGCGCGGGGCGACGCAGTCGGGTTTCAAAGCACGCACCGGCCGGATCAACTAAACTCGCTCGATGCCCAGCAACGCTGCCGGCGGCCGCAGCGCGCCGGTCGATTCCGCCGACACGCGGCCGCAACTGTTGATAGTAGACGATGATCCGCTGATCACGGAGGCCTTCGGCTACGTTCTGGAGAAGGATTTTCGAGTCGTCGCCACCGACACACGCGCCGGCGCGATCCGTTGCATCCGGGCACTGCCCGAGCCGCCGCCGCTGGCGTTGGTGGACCTCGGCCTGCCGCCGACGCCGCACCGGCCCGATGAAGGTTTCGCACTGATATCCGATCTGCTGGCCCATGCACCGGAGATGCGGATCATCGTTCTGTCCGGTCAGAGCGAACTGGCACACGCACGTCATGCCCGTACCCTCGGCGCACTCGAATATCTGGCAAAGCCGGTTGATCCGGATCACCTCGGCAGACTGCTCCGCTCGGCGCTGTTGATGAACTCGGCGGCACGACGGACCGGCCGTACCGAAGAATCGTCCGGCCTGCACGGCTGCAGCGCCGCGATCGCGCAGCTGCGCGCTCAGATTGCCCAACTCGCGGACAGCCCGTTCCCGCTGCTGATCCAGGGCGAATCCGGCACCGGCAAGGAACTCGTTGGCCACGACCTCCATCGGGTCAGTGTGCGCCGCGACCAGCCCTACCTGACACTCAATTGCGCCGCGATCGCACCGGCGCTGATCGAGTCGCAGCTGTTTGGTCACGCGCGCGGCGCATTTACCGGCGCCACCGAAAGCCACGCCGGCTATTTCGAGGAAGCCGAGGCCGGCACCCTGTTCCTCGACGAGATCGGCGAGCTGCCGCTCGAACTGCAGCCGAAGCTGCTCCGCGTGCTCGAGAACGGCGAATTCCACCGGGTCGGCGAGACCCGCCCGCGCTTCTGCCGCGCGCGAGTCGTCACTGCCACCAACCGGAATCTGCGCCAGGCGATCGCGAGCGGCCATTTCCGTGCCGATCTCTACCATCGACTGAGCGTGTTCACGATCGCGATGCCGCCGCTGCGGGACCTCGCCGAGGACCGCATCGGGCTGATGAACTTGTTCCGGGACCGGGTCACGGCCCAGACCGGCGCATCGCCGTTCCGGCTCAATGACGATGCGCTTGCACGCTGGATGAGCTACGGCTTTCCCGGCAATGTGCGCGAACTGCGCAACATCACGATCCGGCTGCAGACCAAGTATCCCGGTCAGGTGGTCTCGCGTCCGGCGCTCGAAGCGGAACTCGACCTGTCGACACGGACGCCTTCGGCGGCGAATGCCGGCATGCCGGCCGGCCAGCCGGACCGGGCCGTCGGCGATGAGGCGGACCCGATCCGTCAGGCGATGGTCGAGCTGCGCGACAACGACGGCTTCGAACTCGATGCGGTGCTGCGTCGCTGGGAGATCCGCTACATCGAGGCGGCCTTGCGGCTCGCCAACGGGCGCATGAGTCAGGCGGCGAGACTGCTCGGGCTGAACCGAAGTACCCTGTACAGTCGCATGGACGCGCTCGGCATCGAGCGACCGCACGGCGCTGGCGAGATGGGCTGAGCGATGTACCTGGAACACTTCGGGCTGCAGCAGGCGCCGTTCCGGATCACGCCGAACACCGGCTTCTTCTTCACCGGCGGACGACGCGGCCCGACGCTGGAAGCGCTGGAGTTCGCGGTGCTTCACGATGAAGGCATCGTCAAGATCAGCGGCGAGGTCGGCAGCGGCAAGACCATGCTGTGCCGGATGATGCTGTCGAGGTTGCCCGAGCAGGTGGATGCGATCTATCTATCCAATCCGACGCTCGGCCCGGACGACCTGCTCAGACTGTTCGCCGAGGAACTCGGCGTGTCCGTGCCCGCGGACAATGCCGGCGTCCGCCTGCTGGAAATCCAGAAGGAGTTGATCGCGCGCTACGCGTCCGGCCGCAGGGTGGTCACGCTGGTGGACGAGGCGCATGCGATGCCGGCGGCGTCGCTCGAGCAGGTACGATTGCTGTCCAACCTCGAGACCGCCAATCACAAACTGCTGCAGATTGCGCTATTCGGCCAGCCGGAACTCGACGAGATCCTCGCGCGCAAGAGCATGCGACAGTTGCGCGACCGCGTCACCCAGCATTTCCGCCTGGCGCCACTGGCCGATGACGAAGTCGAAGGCTACCTGGAGTTCCGCTTGCGTACGGCCGGCTACCGCGGCCCGAGGCTGTTCGCACCGGCGGCGGTCCGGCTGCTGGCGCGCGCGTCCGAGGGCCTGTCGCGGCGCGTCAATGTGATTGCCGACAAGGCCTTGCTGTCGGCCTATTCGCGCGGCGAGCACCTGGTCACCAGGAAGCACGTGCGCGAAGCGATCCGCGACTGCGAATATCCGATGCCGCAGCGCGGACGACGCGACGTTCCCGTGCTGCTCGCCGTGGCGGCAGCGCTGGCACTGGCGATCTACCTGCTGGCCGCACGCGGCTTGCTGCATGTTGCCGCTGACGAGGCGCCAGCAGCGGAGGCTGGCGTCGGACCAGTGGCCTCGCCGGTGCCAAGGACGGCCCCGATGGTCGCGCCGACGGCATCGCCGGCGTTGCCGTCTGCCGGCGACATCGAAACGACCCGGTCGACGGCGCCACTCGCCGAAACGGCCACCCCGGGGGCGCCCCCTGCGCTGCCGGCCCCGGAGTCGCCGACGGTGCCGGCGGAATTGCTGGATCGCGGCAGCGGGCCGCTTGCCAAGATCACGCTCGGGCCGGTCGCGGCAAGCCTGCAGGCAGGGACCCCCGAGTGGGTCGCGAACACGCCGGAGGCGCACTGGTTCATCCAACTGCGCACCGTCGACGGTCCACGCCCATCCGATATCGATGCCTTCGTCGAATCGCTGTCCGCCAGCCTCGATCGACGACATCTGCGGGTCTATGTACGGGACCTGGGCTGGGCCGCCCGGGTCGGCGTGATCTACGGCGACTTCGCCAGTCGCGACGATGCCGGCTCGGCCCTGCGCGAGTTGCCGACCGAGCTACGCAATTCAGGCGCCTATCTGAGGCAGGTGCGAGGCCTGCGCTGACGCCCGGCCATTGGCAAATATTCCTTATGTAGCATTGAAGTAATCCCGCAACCGGCTACCATGCGCCCATCAGAACATCTGGTCCCCCGATGAACCGTCGACTCACGATCGTGGCCCTGGCTGCCTTACTGCTGGTGAGCGGCTGCGCGCAGCAGCCGCCGCGCACGCCGGTCTCAGGCCATCTTCACGGCGCCGACTCAGTGGCACCGGCCGTGCCGGAGGCGCCCATTCCGGCCCCGGTGAACCAGGCCTTCGACCTGCCGCCGCCGAAACCGGGGCCCAAGCTGGACACCTACTCGGTCGTGGTCAGCGAAGTGCCGGTCGAAGATCTGCTGTTCGCGCTCGCCCGCGACGCGAGAATCAACGTCGACGTCCATCCCGGACTCGAAGGCAGCGTCACCCTCAATGCCATCGACCAGACGCTGCCGCAGATCCTGAAGCGCATCGCGCGCCAGGTGGACATGCGCTTCGAACTCGACGGTGAAAGCCTGGTCGTGATGCCGGACACCCCGTTTCTGCGGACCTATCAGGTCGACTACGTACTGATGTCACGGGAGACCGCAGGCACGGTCTCAGTCGCCACCCAGATCGCCACCGCAGGCAGTGGCACGATCGGCACCGACAGCGGCGGCGGCGGCGCGCGCAGCGGCAACAGTTCGGCGACGCGGATCGACAACCGCGCCAGCAACCGCTTCTGGGAAACCCTGGTCCAGAACGTCAAGGACATCCTGCGGGAGACCGACAAGGTGATTCCGGCCGACGAACCGCCGGCGCCGACGCACACCGCGATCGCGCCGCCGCCCGCCGCGGCCGGCGGCGACGCTGCCGAAACCCCTCAGATCAACCTCGCCCTGAACCTGGGCGCCGCGGGGCGCGATTCGCGGCCGCGAACGCTGTTCCGCGAAGCGGCATCAGTGATCGCCCATCCGGAATCCGGCGTGATGGTGGTCCGTGCCACCTCGCGTCAGCACGAGCGCGTGCAGGAATTCCTCGATGCCGTGATCCGCTCCGCCCGCAGGCAGGTGCTGATCGAGGCGACGATCGCCGAGGTCCAGTTGTCGCGCAATTTCAGGCAGGGCATCGACTGGAGCAAGCTCGATCTCGGAGGGACTGGCATCCGCATCGTGCAGAATGCCAGTGGGGTACTGAGTGCGCCCGATTCGAGCCTGTTCGAGATTGCCTACAGTGGCGGCAGTTTTTCCGGCAGCATCAAGCTGCTGGAAACCTTCGGCAATGTCCGCGTGCTGTCGAGCCCGAAGCTGTCGGTGCTGAACAATCAGACCGCGGTGCTGAAGGTGGTCGACAACATCGTCTATTTCACGATCGAGTCGGACATCAACCAGAATCAAACGACTTCGGTCACCACGTTCACGACCACCGTCAACTCGGTACCAATCGGTTTCGTCATGAACGTAACGCCTCAGATCTCGGAGGCCGATACCGTGCTGCTCAATCTCCGGCCAAGTCTGTCAAGGGTGATCGGCCAGGCTGACGACCCCAACCCGGCCCTGCGTGACCGCGGCATCGTCAATAGCTTTCCGGTGATTCGCACACGCGAGATCGAGTCGGTGATCCGCGTCGAGAACGGCAACATCGCAGTGATGGGCGGCCTGATGGAAGACGCCCGCGACGATCGCGACGACACCGTGCCGGTGCTCTCACGGATTCCGCTGCTGGGCAACCTGTTCATGAACCGGGACGACGCGACGACCAAGACCGAGCTGGTGATCTTCCTTCGCCCGACGGTCATTCGCGAAGCGAGCCTCGACGGCGACTATCGGGAATTTCGCGAACACCTCCCGGACGAGGATTTCTTCAGTCGCCCGATGGGATTCCAGCATCCCAATCTTTCCGGAGCTTCGCCGCTGGCAGCGCCCGCCGCTTCCCCATGAGTCTGCTGATCGATGCCCTTCGTCGTGCCGAGGAAGCCAAGCAGAAGGCCGAGGCGGCTGCCAAGCGGACCGACCGGCCGGCAGACGGCCAGCCGGTCGGAGCAGGGGGCGATCGCGCCGGCCAGTCGATGTCGGCGAGCGCGGCGCGCAACATGTTCGAGGTCAAGACCAACCGACGCGCAATGAGCTTTCCGCTGGTCGTCGGCTTGTTGACCACGCTTGCCTCGATCGTGATCGGCATTTATTTCTGGCAGCAGTTGAATCCGCCCGGGCCGCGGCTGGCCGCAGCACCGAGGCTGTCCCAGGAGGAGACGTCACCTCAGCCGGCGGCGCGATCGGCGACGCCGGCCGGCCCGGCGACGGTATTGGCCGGCACGCTCGACAGTGCCCCGCCCGCCGCGGGTGGCGAATCCGCCACGTCGCCTAGGCCGACCGCGCCGCAAAAATCGACCCGCATCGCGGTACCCAGTCGTGGCAGCTTCGGTGCCGAGCCGTCCGGCAAGCCGCGGCTCGAACGCTCGTCCGCGACCGACACCGAGCGGCCGGTCGTGCACAGGAGTCGGGGCACCCGTTTGCCGGCCGCCCTCGAGGATGCCTGGCGCCACTACCGGGCAGATCGCCTCGACGAGGCGGCCCGGCTTTATCGCCAGGTCCTCGACGGCGATCCCTACAATATCGATGCCTTGAACGGGTTGGGCTCGATCGCCGCCCGTTCGGGCAATCTGCAGGCTGCGGAACGGTTCTTCCGACGCAGCCTGTCGGCCCGCCCGAACGACCCGATTGCAACGGCCGGCCTGAGTGCACTGGCACTCGATGGCCGACGTTCCGGGCAGGCCGCCGGTCTCGGCTCGCTGCGCGAGGCGATCGCCCAGCGACCGGACGAGGCGGCGCTGCATTTTGCGCTCGGCAACGCCTTCGCCAGCGAGCGGCGCTGGTCCGAAGCGCAACTGAGCTATTTCCGCGCCTATGGCCTCGACAAAAGCCATCCGGACTACTTGTTCAATCTCGGCGTGAGCCTCGACCAACTCGGCAAGCGCACCCTGGCGCGCCGCTTCTACCAGGAGGCGCTCGAATCCGCCGGACGTCGGCCTCACGCCTTCGACCCGATCGGTGTTCGCGCGCGCCTCGCCGCCCTGTCACCCCGCGACGACGACAAAGCTGGCGGTGGGCGGCGATGAGCGCAAGCGTCACGACCCAACGACCGCTCGGCGAGATTCTGGTCGGCGCCGGCCTGCTCAGCCGAGACCAGTTGCACATCGCGCTGATGGAGCAGGACCGGCGGCACGAGCCGCTCGGGCGGCTGCTGCTGAACCTCGGCTTCGTTTCGGAGGCGGTACTGCGGGAGGCCTTGTCGGAGTTCCACGGCAAGCAGAGCGTCGATCTCGGCAATGCAGTGGCCGATCCCGACGCGCTCGCCCTGGTACCGTTCGAACTTGCCAAGCGGCATCACATCTTTCCGCTGTACCTGCGGCGCGACGAGAGCATGCTGGTGGTGGCCGTGGCCGATGTGCACGACGTTGTCGCCCTCGACAAGCTGCGCAACGAGCTGCCCGAGAGCATCCGCATCGACACCCTGATCGCCGGCGAGTCGGAGATCGCGCGCGCGATCGACCAGTACTACGGCCACGAGCTGTCGATCGACGGCATCCTCAACGAGATCGAGACCGGCGAGATCGACTACCGCTCGCTGGCCGTCGTCACCGACGAGTACAGCCAGCCGGTGGTGCGTCTGGTGGATGCGCTGCTGACCGATGCGGTGATGCGGGAGGCCTCGGACATCCACTTCGAACCGGAAGAGGGTTTCTTGCGCATCCGCTACCGGCTCGATGGGCTGTTGCGTCAGATTCGCGTGCTGCACAAGTCGTACTGGTCCGCCCTGGCCGTACGTATCAAGGTCATGGCGGGCATGAACATCGCCGAGAACCGCGCCCCGCAGGACGGCCGGATCTCGCTGACCATCAATGGCCGGGTGGTCGATTTCCGGGTGTCCGCCCAGCCGACCATACACGGCGAAAATCTGGTGTTGCGCGTGCTCGATCGCCAGAAAGGCATCGTGCCACTCGAAGGGCTGGGGCTGGCCGAGCAGCAGCTCGACTTGCTCAAGCTGATGATCGCCCGCCCCGACGGCCTGATCCTGGTCACCGGGCCGACCGGCAGCGGCAAGACCACTACGCTCTACTCGATCCTCAATCACATCAACTCCGAGAGCCTCAATATCATGACGCTCGAGGACCCGGTCGAATACCCGATGGCGACGATCCGCCAGACCTCGGTCACCGACGCCGCCAAGCTCGACTTCGCGAATGGCGTGCGTTCGATCCTGCGCCAGGATCCCGACGTCATCCTGGTCGGCGAAATCCGTGATTCCGACACTGCAGAGATGGCGTTCCGGGCCGCGATGACCGGCCACCAGGTGTATTCGACCCTGCATACCAACTCGGCGATCGGCGTGATCCCACGCCTGCTCGACATCGGCATCCAGCCCGACATCCTGGCCGGCAACATCATTGGCGTGGTGGCCCAGCGGCTGCTGCGTCGGCTTTGCCTGCATTGCCGCAAGGAGTCGCCGGCGGAGCCCTGGGAGTTGCGACTGCTCGGGATCCCGCCGGAGCGGGAGGTGCCGCCGCTGTACCGCGCAGCCGGCTGTCCGGAGTGCGACTACCGCGGCTATCGCGGCCGCATGGCGATCATGGAACTGATGCGCATGGACAGCGATCTCGACGAACTGGTGATCCGGCGGGCGAGCTTCCGAGAGATTCGCACCGCGGCCCGCTCGAAGGGCTTTCGCTCGCTGGCCGAGGATGGCGTCCGGCGCGTGCTCGACGGCGACACCTCGCTCGACGAACTGGCGCGGGTGGTCGACCTGACCGAACGGATGGCCTGAGCGATGGCGGTATTCGCTTACAAAGCGATGAACCCGGACGGCCAGCTGATTCGCGGCGAACTCGAAGCTGCGAATCTCGTCGACCTCGAGATGCGCCTGAAGCGCATGGAGCTCGACTTCATCAACGGCTCGCCGCTGAAGCCAACCGCGTTCGGCCGCAGCAGCCCGGCGCCACGACGAGAGCTGATCAACTTCTGCTTCCACCTCGAGCAGTTGCGCCGTGCCGAGGTGCCGATTCTCGAAGGTCTGTCGGACCTGCGCGATTCGACCGACCATCCCCGCTTCCGGGAAATCATGGCGGGCGTGGTCGAAGGCATCGAGGGCGGCAAGAGCCTGTCGGCAGCGCTCGAGGATTACCCCCAGGCCTTCGATCCGGTGTTCTGCAACCTGGTCCGCGCCGGCGAGGCCTCGGGCAATCTGCCGCACGTGCTGCGTGACCTGGCCGAGTCGCTGAAGCGCGACGACGAACTCGCCGCCTACGCCAGCCGGATCGTCATTTACCCGGCGATCGTGCTGACCTTCCTGTTCGCTGCGGTCGCGGTGGCGCTGATCTTCGTCGTCCCGCAACTCGCCCAGTTGTTTCGCAGCACCGGCCAGGCGCTGCCGCTGCAGACCCGGATCCTCGTCGGCACGTCCGATCTGATGCAGGCGTACTGGCCCTTGCTGCTGACCGCGCTCGCGCTGGCGATCAGCTTCGGCACCTTCGCGATTCAGCGCTCGCCGGCGGTCCGCCTGCGATTCGATGCCCTGACCCTGCATCTGCCGCTATTCGGCGAGATCCGCCGCAAGATCATCATGGCCCGCTTCGCCGGTCTGTTCGCCATGATGTATTCGTCGGGCATCCCGATCATCGATGCCCTGCGAAGCACCGAGAAGGTGGTCGGCAATCGCGTCATCCAGCGGGCATTGCAGCGCATCGGCCAACACATCGCCGAAGGCCAGAACGTTTCGGCGGCGTTCGCCGGCTCGAACCTGTTCCCGCCGTTGGTGACCCGCATGCTGCGGGTCGGCGAGAACACCGGTGCGCTCGACACCGCCCTGACCAACCTGCGCTACTTCTACGATCGCGATGTCCAGGAATCGACCGCGAGGCTGCAGGCGGTGCTCGAACCGATGCTGATCGCGCTGCTCGCCGCCTTCCTGCTGTGGATCGCGGTCGCGGTCATGGGACCGATCTACGACATCATCACCACGCTGCCGGTCTGACCGATCATGGCAAGACATCACCCCCTGTACCTGACGTCGGACTGTCTGCGCTGGTACCGCCGCGACGCCGGCCGCGTCGAGTTGCTGGAGCGCTTCGACGCCGACGAACGCGGCGTGGCGGCATTCAGCGCCCGTCTCGCGGCGAAGTCGCACCACGATCAATATTCGTTGCTGATCGACGTTGCCGACGAGGGCTTCAACCAGGAGCTGGTGCCGTCGATCCGTGGCCGCGACCGCGCCGCGATGCTCGAGCGCAAGCTCGCCCAGCAGTTCTACGGTTCGAACTACACGGCGGCACTGTCGCTGGGTCGCGAAAAGCATGGTCGCCGGGACGAACGGCTGTTGCTGGCAGCGCTCACCCGGCCGGCCCAGATCGATCCGTGGATCAACGCGATGATCGCCGCCCGAATCCGCGTGCGCGGGGTGCACAGCGTACCCCTGCTGCTCGACCGCGTGATGGCTCGATCGCGAATCCCGATGACCTCCTATCTGCTGGTCAATCTTTCGCCCGCGGGCATCCGGCAGACCTATTTCAACCAGGGACGCGTACGCTTTTCGCGTCTGGCCGGAAGCAACAACCGCCGCTTCGACGCGAGCCTCGACGCCGCCGGCGAGGAGATCCGCAAGACCCTCGCCTACCTCAGTACCCAGCGTCTGACCGCCAGAGGCGAGCGGCCGCCGGTGGTCGCACTGGTCGGCGCCGAGCAATTCGATCGCCTGAAGCAGCATCTCGAGCGCGACGGCGAACTCACCGTCCGGCTGGCCGAACTCGAGCGCCTGCGAACAAGCTACGGCGGTGCCGGCGGCGCCCAGGCCCCTGGCGACAGCGTGCCGCTGCTGCTCGACGCCCTCGGCAGCGAACTGCAGTGCGCCCAGATCGGCGGCGAATCGGTATTGCGCTTCCAGAAGCTTCACCAACTGCGCAAGGGGCTCTACCTCGGTGCAGCAGGCGTGCTCGCGGTCAGTACCGGCGTCTACCTGCTCGGTTTCGTCGAGACCATCGGCCTGCGTTCGGAAGCACGCGAACTGCAACGCCTGGTCGGCAGTGAGGATCGTCGCCATGCCGAGCTCATGCAGCGGTTGCCGCCAATGCCCGCGCCAATTGCCGAAATGCGCCAATTGATCGATGCCGCGGAACAGATCGAAACCGGCCGGGTGTCGCCATTGTCGGTCTACCGTGCCGTCGCATCGGCCCTCGACCAGTTGCCCGACATTCGCCTCGAGCGGCTCGAATGGCGCATCGTCGATCGCAATGACGAGGTCCAGGAGGGCAAGGTGACGGTGATTGCCGAACTGGGCCTGCCAATGCGCATGGCCGGCGACCAGCGTGGCATGGTAGAAACGAGCGAGCGTTTCGTCGTCGAACTCGGGCGCTCGACCGGCGGCAAGGTCCGACTGACCCGTCGCCCGGTCGATCTGCAATCGACCCAGACGCTGCGCGTGCGCGATGATTCCAATCAGGGCTCGCCGGCAAGGGCGCCGAGTTTCGAAGTCGAGTTCATGTTGTCGGGAAAGACCTCCGGATGATTGCAAGCGACGACCTGCCGCGTCTCAAATGGGCGATATCGGCCATCGTGATCGCGATAGCGCTGGTCGCGGCCGCCTTCTGGCACCTCGACCGCCAGCGCAAGGAAGCCCTCGGCGAACTCGATCGGGCCCAGCGCGCCTACCGCAACGCACATGCCCGGTACGTCAATGCCCAGCGCGACGAGGATCAGCTGCGCCACGTCATCGCGCGATTCGAAGCCTTGCGCGGCCGCGGCGTGGTCGGGCCCGAAGCGCGCCTCGAATGGGTCGAGCGGGTACGCAGGGCGCGGGAATCGGCTGGCCTCGAGCGGCTCGACTTCGAGGTCCGGCCGCGGCGACCGTTGCGCGCATCGGATGCAAGCTACCGTCTGACTGCGAGCACGATGCGCATTCTCGGCGACCTGCCACACGAAGGTCACCTGCTCGCCTTTCTCGACCGGATTTTCGACGAGACGTCTGCCCTCCCCCGCTTACGGCGGTGCGCGCTGTCGCGTCTGGCCGAAGGCGGAGACGGTGGAAGCATCGGCTTCGACTGCGAGATCGACTGGATCACGGTGCAGTCGGAGGAGACTTCGTCGTGAACCGATCGACCGTGCGATTGCTCGTGCTGGCGGCGCTCGCGTCGGCCAGTTCGGTGCAAGCCGCGGACCAGACGGCTGCGCCCTATGGGCGGCTGTTTCATTCACCGGACGAACGCCTGCTCATCGATCACCCACCGCCGCCCTCGGCACCGGAAGAACCGGCGGCCGAGGGCCCGGTCCGGCTCGACGGCATCATCCGCCGAAGCGATGGACGGACCGTGATCTGGGTGGACGGCCGGCCGACGACAGCCACCGAGGCACAGCCGACCGCGAGTGGCAGCGCGGCGGTATTGTCTCTGCCCAACGGCGAGCGCCGCCGGCTGCGGGTTGGCGAGTCGATCGTGCCTGGCGCCGGGCGATGAGGCGCCAGCGCGGTTTCGTTCTGCCGCTGCTGATGGCGGTGCTGTTCGCCGGCATATTGCTGTTCGGCTTCGACGCCGCCAGCCTGCGCCAGAATCTCGATCGGGTGCGCGTCGAACAGACCCGGCGTTCGTTGGCCGAGGTGCGACAGGCATTGATCGCCTACGCGATGACTTACGACGTCACCCATGCGGGCAATCCCAGGGTGAGCCTGATGCCCTGTCCGGATCTCGACAATGACGGTATTGCCGACCTCGCCTGCGGCACGTCGACGGAATTCGCGATCGGGCGCCTGCCGTATCACACGATCGGCGTACCACGACTGCTCGACGGTGACGGCGAATGCCTGTGGTACGCCGTGGCCGCCAACACCAAGAACGCAGGCGGAGGCAGCGCGCTGCCGTTGAATTGGGATACGGCCGGGGAGTTCAAGCTTACCAATCACGCCGGTGCCTCGCAGACCGACCCGACCAACCCGCACGACATCGCGATCGCTGTGGTGATCGCCCCGGGCCGGCCACTGGCCGGTCAACAGCGCACCGCCGGCAGCGGCGTCTGCAGCGGCACCGACCAGGCGTCGGTCGCGATCACGGAATTCATCGAGGCCAACAACCGGCCGCCGACCGCGCCACCCGATGTCTTCCACGAAGGCGACCCGCTGGACGGAAGCAACAACGACGCGCTGGTGTTGATCCGCCGCGATGACGTGTTCCGACCGTTACAGCGTTCTCAACACTTCAAGAGCTTCGTCGACGGGCTGATGACGGCAGAGACGGGTTATCTCGCTGGGCTGCCAGCCGTGCCGTCGCCAGTGCTCGGCGCCAGCGCCACGTATTCCTGGGGGCTCCTGCCGGATGCCGCCGCACTTCACCTCGACCCGGACAAACCCGAATACGCTACCCACAACGACTGGCGGGAAATGTTCCGCTACGCACGCTGCGAAGGCGAGTCGCCAGCACCCTGCCTCTCGGTGAATGGCGAGCCGTGCACCGCCATCATCGTCTTTGGTGGCTACCGCGGGTCGGGCGTCGTGCGCGACAGCCCTGTGCTGGCCAAGTATTTCGAGGAACCGACGCTGTCGGCACTGACATCGATGTCCGCGATATTTTCCGGTGCAACGGAATGGAACGCCCAGGCGCCATCAACGGACCTTCTCGCATGCATACCGTGAACCGGCACCGATCGTGCGGTTTCACGCTGGTCGAACTGGCAATCACGCTGTTCGTACTGACCGTGCTGGCCGCCTTCCTGCTGGTCCCGCTGTCAGGCCGCGAAGAAATCCGCAATCGCCACGAGACGCGCGCCAGGCTGGCCGAGATTCGAGAGGCGCTGATCGGCTTCGCGACCATTCACGGTCGCTTGCCCTGCCCGACCCATCAGGCCAATCCGGCCGCCAGCGACTACGGTCTCGAGGACACCGCCTGCGGCCAGGCCAGCGAAGGCTACCTGCCGTGGCGCACCCTCGGCTTGCCCCAGATTGATGCGTGGGGCAGCGTCCGGCAGAACGCGGCCGATGCTTGGCTCGGCTACTGGCGCTACCGGGTCGCCCCGGACTTCGCCAACCCCGCCAATCCGCGGATCTCGATCACCACGACCGCTTCGCTCGATTTGGACATCCATGACGCCGTCACCGGCAATTCGCTGGTGGCCTCGAATCTGATCGTCGCAATTGTCTACTCGACCGGCCCGGACCGCGCGGCCAACGGCCAGAACGCGAGCTACGAACCCGGCAACGCAATCTACGACTACGGCGAGCCGACCACCGGCTTCGACGACCAGCTGGATTGGCTCAGCCGCCCGCTGCTGCTCGCCCGCCTGGCGGCAGCCGGCGCCCTGCCGTAGCGCTTCGTTACGATCCTGGCCCGCGAAATCGGACGGGCTGGCGGCTTCGCCCCCTATAATCCGAGGGTTGTTCTCCCACACCGGATTCCGATGTCGCCGCCGAGTCCGCCGGCCACGCAGAAGCCGCCCGGGTTCACCGAGCGCCTGCGCAACGCCGGCATCCTGCCCACCGACGACGAGGACACACGCCTGTCCAAGTCGCTGCTGGTGTTCGCCACCGGCCTGGTCAGCGTCGCCTCCGCCCTGTGGTTGCTGGTGTATTGGAGCATGGGCCCGCGCTTGTCCTCGAGCCTGACCCTGAGCTTCCAGGTGCTGCTGGCGGGCAATCTCTTCGTCTACCTGCGCTGGGGTCAATTCGAGTGGTTCCGCCTGACGCAGCTTGCGCTGTTCCTGTTCTTCCCGTTCGTCGCCCAGTGGAGCATCGGCAATTTCATCACCGGCTCCGGCGTCATCCTGTGGGGCCTTCTGGCGCCGATCGGTGCGGTCCTGTGCATGGGCGCGCGCGAATCGACACCGTGGTTCTTCGCCTACCTGTTCCTGACCGGGCTGACCGGTTTCTTCGACTACTACCTGGCCGACTTCGGCACCGCGGCAACCGCACCGATTCCGGTACGCATTTCGGTTGTGTTCTTCGTGTTGAACTTCGCCACGCTTTCGACCATCGTGTTTGCGCTGTTGCGCTATTCGGTCTCGCAAAAGCGCCAGGCTCAGCGGCGGCTGCAACTGGCCCACACCGCGCTGGTCGAAGAACAGGAGCGCTCGGAGCGCCTGCTGCTCAACATCCTGCCGGCGCCGGTGGCCCGGCGCCTCAAGGACAGTAACGAGACCATCGCCGACGGTTTCCCGGAAGTGACGGTGATGTTCGCCGACATCGTGAACTTCACGCGGATCGCCGGCGACATGAGTGCCGAAAGCGTCTTCCGCATGTTGAACGGCGTGTTTTCGCGCTTCGACGAACTGGCCGAGAGCCTCGGCCTCGAGAAGATCAAGACGATCGGTGACGCCTACATGGTGGCCGGTGGACTGAACGGCGACCCACGGGCGGCACCAGAGGCTGTCGCGCGGCTGGCGCTGGGGATGGGCGAAGCCGCGGCTTCGTTCCAGATCGAGCCGCCGATCCGGCTGCGCATCGGCATCTGCACCGGTCCGGTGGTCGCCGGCGTGGTTGGACGCAAGAAGTTCATCTACGACCTATGGGGCGACACCGTCAACATTGCCAGCAGACTCTCCTCGGAAGGCCATCCAGGCGGCATTCTGTGCGATGCCCGCACGCGGGAACTACTGAGTCAATCCTTCGAATTCGCGTCCGAGACGACCCTGGTGTTGAAGGGCAAGGGACCGTTGCGAATCAGCCGGCTGCTCGGGCCAGGCTCGACCGCCTCGGCGCCGACGCCGGTCTCGTCAGTGGCCGGTGCCGGATAGAGTTCCAGCACCACTGCACCATCGTCGTTGCGCGCCAGTTCGAGGCGATGGCCGGCGCCACTCGCCAGCCTGCTCGCCTGGTACAGGCCCATGCCCAGGCCCTGTTCGGACTGCATCGGCTGTCGCAGCAGGCGACTGGCGACCGCGGCGTCGATCGCCCGCCCGCTGTCGGTCACCCGCAGGCGTGTCCGCGCGTCGAATTCGACGGTGATCGAAATATCTGGATCGAGACGACGCTTGGCAATCGCATTCTGCAGCAGGTTGTCGAGGCAACTGTCGTAGACCTCGCGTGGCACAGTCGCGCCGGCATCGCCGAGATCGGCGATGAAGCGGATGTGCTGGCCTTCATAGCGGCTGCACGCATCGCGCCACCATTCGGCGGCATCGATCGGGCTCGTCGCGCCGCCATCGGGACGCCCCAGCTTCTCGAGGGTGCTCTCGAGTCGCGCGGCGATCTGCGGCAACTGGCTGCGGAACAGGCGATGCAACGCGTCCGTGTCGACGTTGGGGCGTGACGCGACGAAGCACAGCGCATTCAATGTCTGCAGCAGATTCTTGACATCGTGAGTCAGGCGGGCGCCTGTCTCGTGCACGGCCTCTTCGAACGATCGCAGTTGCAATTCACGGGTCTGGCGCTTCTCGCTATAGAAGCGGGCCAGCACCAGCAGCATCAGATTGTAGTGCCAGACCAGGCTCTCCCCGGGCCGCCTTCGGAATATCAGCTCGACCCGCAGCCCACCGTGTTCGAAGGTCTCGAAATGCTTCCCGCCGCGGCCAAAACTGCCCGAAACGTCCCCCGGCAGATAGTGCCAGCGCCCTCCGACGATGCCAGGGAAGCGCTCGAGATCGTGCAGGGCGGCCGACAGGAACTCGTCCGGTTCGTTGCATTCGAGCGCGGCAGAAGACAGATCGTGCAACCAAGTCTCGAAGGAAAGCCCTGTCGACAGCAACCATCGCGAAAGCTGCAAGCCGAGGCTGGCGTGGCCGAGGCGCGGCTGCCATGCCCAGGCTAGCAGCAACAGTCCCGCGGCGACACCGATCAGCGCGAGGGCCAGCGATTGAAAATACGGCATGCTGCGAACCTGCATCAGCGCCAGCGTCCCGAGCAGGGTCACGGCCAGCACCAGCAGGATCATCAGCGCCGAAATCAGGTCGATGCCGCCGAGGGTGCGCGGATCGAGCTCCGACTCGATCGGCATGAAGGCGATCGCGATCGCCATCAACGGCAGGCCCGGCTGCGTCACGCCGGACAGCAGCGCGACATCTTCGGAATGAAGGCCCAGTGCCTCGGGCACCAGGACAAGCACCAGAAACAGCACCAGCAATGCCAGGGCCAGCACGTAGGGCATTCGGCCCGCCATCGTCGCGGCGACGAACGAGCGGCCACCGACGACCGCGGTCAACACCATCACCCATGCGGCCAGCAGCCCCGGAGACATCGCCAGCACGAAGCCGCTCAACACCGCGACCAGCAAGATCAGATCGAGGCCGCCAAGCCTATGGCTGGGCCGCACGATGGGCTGCCATAGCAGGAACAGGCCGAAATGGACCAGGATCAGGTAGCGCCCGACATCACTCGAGGGATCGCTGGCGAATCCGGCGACCAGCACCAGCAGCGACGCCGACAGAAGGATCTGGCGGCGCTGCAGAAGATTCGCGAAGCTGCTTCGAAGGCCGTTCATCGCCGTTACCGTGCCACGGGCTCGAATCCGATTCTAGCGCCCAATCGCCATGCGCTCCGACCGGCCTGCGCGTCGCCGGACCGACACAGCGTCATCCGGCCGACAGTCTTCTGTCGAAATCTCGACAGTTTGCATCTCTCGACGCGCTTTGCAGCGCCATCTTTCGCAAGTTTTCAAGGCATGATTGTTGCTTGCCATGCATATATCCTTATCGTCACTCCGTCACTCGTACGTTCGGCCCGCAATCGGGCGCGGCCATGGAGACAAGCATGAGAAGAGCACAGGCTGGCTTTACGCTGGTGGAGATCGCGGTCGTTCTGGTCATCATCGGGCTGCTCCTCGGCGGCGTACTGAAAGGGCAGGAGTTGATCAACAGCGCCAAGGTCAAGAGCCTGATCAACGATTTCCGCTCGGTATCGACGATGATCTATGCGTACCAGGATCGCTTCCGGGCCTTCCCCGGCGACGACGCCCGGGCAGACCAGCACGTTGGCCCCAACTCGGCGGCGAGCACGCCCGCCAACGATCTCGGCAACGGCCGCATCGGCGGCAGCTGGGATTCGACCACCACCACCGACGAGTCCTACCGGGTCTGGCTGCACCTGCGCCTGGCCAACCTGACCACCGGCTCGGTCACCGTCGGCGACGCGGCCTACCCGCCGCTCAACGCCGAGAGCGGTCGCATCGGCGTCACCGGCTTCGCCCCGTTGAGTACCCTGGCCGGTTCGTTCTTCGTCTGCTCGTCGGGCATCAATGCCCGCTTCGCGCGGCAGATCGATTCGTCGATGGACGACGGCAACACCAGCACCGGCAACGTCCAGGTCGAGACTCCGGGCACGCCGGGTACGGCGATCGCCCTCGATGCGGCGAGCGAGGCCCAATCGACCACGTACGTCGTCTGCGTCGGCTACTGAGCGCCCGGCGGATTCCGCCCCGCAGCAGCGAACGGGATTAGCCGCGCATCAACCGCTGTTCGGCCAGCCCCAGTTCGCCAGGCGTGCCGCGCAGCACGACGGTGTCGCCAGCCAGGAAGACCATCCCCTGATCCGGACTGACGCCTCGGATGTTGCGCCGGCGAACCGCCAGCACGGCGACGCCAAGCACTTCGAACTGCATGTCGGCGATGCTCCGCCCAACAGCGTGGGCGCCCTCCGGCAGGACCACCGAATGCAGCCTCTGCTGCTGCGCGTCGGGGCCGTCGTCATCGTCGGTGGCGCCATGGAAGAAGCCGCGCATCATCTCGTAGCGCTGGCTTCGGATCTCCCGGATCCGCCTCACGACACGGTTGATCGGCACGCCGATCAGCGCCAGTGCGTGTGAGGCCAGCATGATGCTGCCCTCGAAGGCCTCGGGCACCACTTCCGCCGCACCGCCCTGGGTCAGCTTGTCGAGGTCGGATTCATCCACCGCCCGGACCACCACCGGCAGGTCGGGCCTGAGTGCGTGGGCATGGTGCAGCACCCGCATCGCCGCCTCGACCCCGGCGAACGACACCACCATTGCCGATGCCCGGCTGACGCCGGCGGCAACCAGCGTCTCGCGACGCGCGGCATCACCGTAGACCACGGTATCGCCGGCCGCCGCCGCCTCGCGCACACGTTCGGGATCGAGATCCAGCGCCACGTAGTCGATGCCCTCCTGCTGGACGAATCGCGCCAGGTACTGCCCACTGCGGCCGTAGCCGCAGATGATGACATGCCCCTGGGTGCTCATCGCCTGGGCCGCGACCCGGGTCAGTTCCATCGACCGCAACAGCCACTCCGAAGCGACGAAGCGCAGCACCAGGCGATCGCTCACCTGCACGATCAGCGGCGCCACCAGCATCGACAAGACCAGCGCGGCCACCGTGATCTGGAGGATTTCAGGCGGCAGCACGCCGACGCCGTCGATCGACGAGATCATGACGAAACCGAACTCGCCGCCGGCACACAGCCACAGGCCGCTGCGCATCGCGGTGCCGGGGGTCGAGCCGAACGCACGCGAGGCCAGCGCCACGACACCGAACTTGATCAGCAGCATCAGCACCAGCAGCGCCAGCACGCCGACCAGGTTGGATAGGATCAGGCCGACGTCGAGGAACATGCCGACGGTGACGAAGAACAACCCCAGCAGCACGTCGCGGAAGGGCTTGATGTCTTCTTCCACCTCGTAACGGAACTCGGTCTCCGAGATCAGCATGCCGGCGAGGAAGGCGCCGAGCGCCAGCGACAGGCCGACCTGTTCGCTCAGCCACGCCAGCCCGAGCGTGATCAGCAGGATGTTCAGCATGAACAGCTCACCGGACTTGCGGCGCGCCACCAGCGAGAACCACGCTCGCATCCAGCGCTGCCCGAAGACCAGGACGATCGACAGCATCACCGCCGCCTTCACCGCCGCAAGGCCGAGCGTCGCACCCAGTTCGGCAGGCGGACGGGACAAGGCCGGCAGTATGATCAGCAGCGGCACCACGGCGATGTCCTGGAACAGCAAGACACCGATGGTCTCGCGGCCGTGCTTCGAATCGAGTTCCAGCCGATCGGCGAGCAGTTTCGAAAGGATCGCCGTCGACGAGGTCGCCAGGATGCCGCCGAGGGCGATGCTGGCCGCCCAGCCGAGCCCGAACAGGCGCCCGAGAAGTGCCACCACGACGATCGTCGCCAGCACCTGCGCGGCGCCGAGTCCGAAGACGATGCGCTTCATGCTGAACAGGCGCGGCAGCGAAAACTCGAGACCGATCGAGAACATCAGGAAGACCACGCCGAATTCGGCGAGATGGCTGGCGCCGGCCGATTCACCGGTCAGGTTGAGCGCATGAGGGCCGAGCGCGGCGCCGAGCATCAGGTAGCCGAGCACTGGCGGCAGGTTGACGCTTCGGCACAGCGCAACCACCGCGACGGCGGAGGCGAGCAGCAGCAGGACGGCTTCGAGCGTGTCGATCATCGGGGCAGCCCCACCCGGGCGGCGGCGCGGAGCCGGCCGGGGGCCTCTGGTATATACTTTGCGACAGTCTAACCGCAGCACGATCCAGCGAGAAACAGTGCCTGATTCCGCCCTCGACACAGGCCACAGCCTGGCCCTGGCCCGACGCGTATTGCATATCGAAGCGAGCGCGATCGGAGCGCTGGCGGAACGGCTCGACGGCAGCTTCATCGAGGCCCTGCGTCTGATTCTCGCCCGCAACGGCCGGGTCATCGTCACGGGTATCGGCAAGACCGGTCATATCGGCCGAAAGCTTGCAGCGACGCTGGCCAGCACCGGCACCCCGGCCTACTTCGTACACGCCGCCGAAGCGGCCCACGGTGATCTTGGCATGATCGCCGGCGACGATGTCGTGATCGCGATCTCGAACTCCGGCAGCAGCGAGGAAGTGCTGACGATCGTGCCGCTGGTCAAGCGCCAGGGGGCCAAACTGATCGCGATGACCGGCAACCGGAACTCGCCGCTGTCGCGCGAGGCGGACGTCCATCTCGACGCGGCGGTCGCCGAAGAGGCCTGCCCGCTCAATCTGGCCCCTACCGCGAGCACCACCGCGGCACTGGCGCTGGGCGACGCACTCGCAGTGGCACTGCTCGATGCCCGCGGGTTCGGTGCCGAAGATTTCGCACGCTCGCATCCGGGCGGCAGTCTCGGACGCCGGCTGCTGACCCACGTGCGCGATGTCATGCGCCCACCGGCCGCAGTGCCGAAGGTCGGACCCGACACCTTGCTCTCGGAAGCGCTGATCCAGGTCACCCGCGGCGGCATGGGCATGACCGCGATCACCGAAGCCGGGGATCGCGTCGTCGGCATCTTCACCGACGGTGACCTGCGCCGCACCTTCGAACGCGGACTCGACGTGCGCGCGGTGCCGGTGGCCGACGTCATGACCCGGGCCCCCCGCACGATTTCCGCCGATGCGCTCGCCGTCGAGGCCGCCACACTGATGGAGGAGCGGCGCATCAGCCAGCTCCTGGTCTGCAGTGCCGACCAACGTCTGGAGGGTGCGGTCACGACGCTCGACCTGATGCGGGCGAAGGTGATCTGATGGTCCGCCGACAGCAGGAGCGGCGGCGGTGAGGCGCAGCCTGTTCGAACAGATCGTGATCGTGCTGGTGCTGTTGCTGCTGGCTGCGGGCACTTCGTGGCTGGTCAGGGTCGCGGAGCCGGACGACGTGCCCGAGGCCGAATCCTCCACCAACACCCCCGACATGCTGGTCGAGCGATTCACCTTGCAGCGGTTCGATGCCCATGGCCGCCGCCAGTACGTGTTCTCGGCGGCCCGGATGAGGCACTACGCCGCACCGGAGCGCACCGAACTGGACCACCCGGAGTTGCTGTTTCTGGGCGGCGAGGCGCAGATCCAGGCCCAGGCCATCCGCGGCACGGTCAGCGAGGACGGCGAGACCGTGCGGCTGTCCGGCGACGTCGTGATGTCCCGTGCCGCCCTGCCCGACCGACCGGCCGCGACGTTGACAACGCAGGCCCTGACCGTGTGGCCGGAAACCGAGCGCGTAGCCGGACGTGTCCCGGTAAGATACGAAGAGGGCCGCGACGTGCTGGTCGCGGGCCGCTTCGATGCAGACAATCTGGTCGGAGAGCTGCGCCTCGGCGACGGCATCACGGCCACCTTCAGGCGATAGACCGAACATGAGATCTGGTCTTCATCTCGCGACTGCGTTGCTGCTTGCACTGTCGGCGACGGCCGCCCAGGCCGAACGTGCAGACTCCGAACAGCCAGTCAGCATCGAGGCCAATCGAGGGTCGATCGACAACCGCAAGAATGTCCATGTGTTCGAAGGCAACGTCGTGCTGTCGCAGGGATCGCTGGCGATCCGCTGCGACAAGCTGGTCGTGACCCAGGATGCGGACGGCTTCCAGCGCGGCGTGGCCACCGGCGGCGACGGCGGACGCGCAAGCATCCGCCAGCGACGCGAAGCGCGGTCCGACTTCGTCGAAGGGCGGGCGGATCGTATCGAGTACGACGCTCGCAGCAAGAAGGCGACGCTGATCGGGCGCGCCGAAGTTACCAGCGGCGGCGACGAGGTGCGCGGCGAGTACATCGAGTACGACGGTCTCAGCGAAACCTATCTGGTCACCAACAGCAAATCCGCCAAGGGCAGTGAAAACGGCGGGCGCGTGCGGGCCATCATCCAGCCGCGCGAAAGCCAGCCGGCCGAGCAGAAGCCCTGACGAAATCTTCTGCGGCGCTCGGATCACCGGAGAACGGGATATGGATTACGAGAACATCCGCAGCGAGTCGATCGAACGAGTCGGGCTGATCACCCTGGATCGACCCGCGGCACTCAATGCCCTGAACGACGCCCTGGTCGATGAACTCGGCCACGCCCTCGACCTGTTCGAAGTCAACGACGACATTGCGGTGATCGTGATCACCGGGTCCGACAAGGCCTTCGCCGCCGGCGCCGACATTGCCGCAATGGCCGGCTTCAGCTACATGGACGCCTTCAAGGGCGACTACATCACCCGCAACTGGGAGCGTGTCAAGACTTGCCGCAAGCCCGTGATCGCCGCCGTTTCGGGCTACGCGCTCGGTGGCGGCTGCGAACTGGCGATGATGTGCGACATGATCTTCGCCGCAGACACCGCGAAGTTCGGACAGCCCGAGATCAAACTCGGCGTGCTGCCGGGCGCCGGCGGTACCCAGCGGCTGCCGCGGGCGATCGGCAAGGCCAAGGCGATGGACATGTGCCTGACCGCACGCATGATGGACGCCGCCGAGGCCGAGCGGGCGGGGCTGGTCGCCCGTGTGTTTCCGGCCGACAGGCTGCTCGACGAGACGCTGGCGGTGGCGCGTCAGATCGCCGGATTCTCGCTGCCGGTCGTGATGATGGTCAAGGAATCGGTCAACCGTGCCTACGAGAGCAGCCTGCAAGAGGGTCTGCTGTTCGAACGTCGTGCATTTCACGCCGCCTTCGCCCTGGCCGATCAGAAGGAAGGCATGGCGGCATTCGTCGACAAGCGCCCTCCCCACTTTCGGCACGAATGATCGTGCGGCAGTGCGGCACGAATCCTGCAGTCCAGCCGATCGGAAGAGAAGCCCTCCAACCCAGCGGCCCGGGCCGGACAAGATCAAGCAGCACCGACCCAGGACATTGTTTTAAATCAAATTTTCGAATTTGAAACGAATTTGTGCAGCGCCGCAAAAAATCCTTGACAAGCGGTTCGTACGTCCTATAATCCGATTCATACCGCAGCGCACAAAAACGTTGCGATTACGGACGAACCAACCACCCTGGAGATTCAAACAATGTTCGCTACCCCCGAGCAATTCACCGCCGCCGGCAAAACCAACGTCGAAAACCTGCTGGCCGTCGCCAACACCGCGTTTGCCAGCGCCGAGCGTCTGACCGCCCTCAACCTGAATACCGCCCGTGCAGTGCTCGAGGACGGCGTCGCCAATGCCAAGTCGCTGATGGCCGTCAAGGACGTGCAGGAGTTCGTCTCCCTGCAGGCCGGCATGACCCAGCCGATGGTCGAGAAGGCTGTCGCCTACTCGCGCAACGTGTATGAGATCGCGACCCAGGCTCAGGAAGAGCTGTCGAAGCTGGTCGAGTCGCAGCTGACCGAAGCCAACAAGAGCGTCGCCGAAGCCCTCGACAAGGCCGCCAAGTCGGCCCCCGCCGGTTCCGACGTCGCCGTTGCCGCCGTCAAGTCGGCCATCGCCGCCGCCAACTCTGCCTACGACAGCATGACCAAGGCTGCCAAGCAGGTCGCCGAGATCGCTGAAGCCAACGTCACTGCCGCGACCAACGCCACCGTCAAGGCCGTCAGCACCTCGACCCCGAAGTCGAAGAAGGCTGCCTGAGCGACCGTTTCCGCGGTACGAAAAAGCCCCGCTTGGCGGGGTTTTTTTTCGTTCACACGCACCTTTTGCCATTCAGCCGACGAGACGTGGCTGGGGAAGAGAACCCGGAGCTCGACGCGTCGGCGCATTGGCGGCGAGCGTCCGGGCTGCGGCGCTGCCGCCACGATGATGGCGACGGTACGAGACGATCGAGATCCTGCTGCTCGGCCGCCCGTCTACGATCGAGCGTGGCCCGGCGACCCACTGACCGTGTCCGCCTTGCGCTGGATCCTTACGACGGATCGCAACGGCCCGACGAGTCGCCACCAATGCCCGGCCACACCGGTTCGCAATTGCTGCGGCCACGTAGCCGGCTCAGGCGGCCGCCTCGTAATGGTGCGGGAACAGCCGGCGCATCTCCGCTTCGATCCAGGCCTGAGCCTTTACATTGACCTGTTCCGGCGTCAGCCCCCGGGTGTCGATCGGTGGCCCAATGCTGACGGTGACCATGCCCGGTTGCTTGACCAGCGCATTGCGCCGCCAGAACTCGCCGGCGTTGTGGGCGACCGGGACCACCGGCACGTCGGTGCGCGTCGCGAGAAAGGCGCCTCCGATCTTGTAGCGGCGCTTTGCGCCTGGCGCCACTCGCGTCCCCTCGGGGAAGACCACCACCCAGAAGCCCTGTTCGAGCAGTTTCCTGCCCTGCTCCTCGACCTGAACCAGGGCGTCCTTGCCAGCCGAGCGGTCGATCGAGATGATCGGCATCTGTGCCAGTCCCCAGCCGAAGAACGGCACCTTGAGCAGCTCACGCTTCAACACGAAGGCCAGTGGCGGAAAGATGTGCTGCAGCGCGATGGTCTCCCAGGCAGACTGATGCTTGCACAGGATCACCGATGCCTGGGCCGGCATGTTCTCTCGACCCAGCACCTGGAAGCGGATACCGAGCAGATTGCGTATGAACCAGTGGGTGATGTCCGACCAGATCGTGATCAGGCGATACCGGGTATGCGGCTTCAACGGGAAGGTCAGAAAGGCAAACAGCGCGAACGGCGGCGTGACCACCACCAGCACCAATGCGAACAGTACCGAACGCAGCGTATTCACGATGTCCCGCTCTCGTCGGTCAGGTGATCGACCACGGCCGCCAGGTCCGGAAAGATTTCGACGTCCGGCGGCAGATCCGGATCCTCCCGCGTGCGCTCACCCTTGCCGGTCAGCACCAGGTAGGGCTTGCAGCCGACCGCGATGCCGGCCTGCAGGTCGCGCAGGCTGTCGCCGACCGTCGGCACACCTTCGAGATTGACGTTGAAACGCTCTGCGATCTGCAACAGCAGGCCCGGCTTGGGCTTGCGGCATTCGCAGGTCGAATCGGCCGCATGGGGGCAGAAGAAGATCGCGTCGATGCGCCCGCCGACCGACATCAGGCTGCGTACCATCTTCTCGTGGATGCTGTTGAGCGTATCCATGTCGAACAGGCCACGGCCGACGCCCGACTGGTTCGATGCCAGCACCACGCGCCACCCCCATTCGTTAAGCCGGGCGATCGCCTCGAGCGATCCTGGCAGCGGCTCCCATTCGTCCGGTGACTTGATGAACTGATCGGAATCCCGATTGATCACCCCGTCGCGGTCGAGAATGATGATCTTCATCGTTTCCCCCCTCGATGCGCACCACCAGGCCAGCGGGTTCGCGGCTCAGGACAGCCGAGACAAGTCTGCTACCCGGTTCATCAGGCCGGCAAGCTGCGACAGCAATGCCAGGCGATTGCGCCGTGTCAGCGGCTCGTCCACGTTGACCATCACCTCGGCGAAGAAGCGGTCCACGTCGTCACGCAGTCCTGCCAGGATCTTCAGCGACTCGGCATAGTCGCGATTGTCGTAGAGCGAGCGGGCCAGCGGCGCAAGATCCGACATGCGTCGGAACAAAGCCTTCTCGGCCTCCTCCTGCAGCAACGCCAGGTCCGGTTCGCCGATCTCCTCGTCGTTCTTCTTCAGGATGTTGACGATGCGCTTGTTGGCAGCCGCCAGGGACTCGGCCTCTGGCAATTGCTGGAAGGCCAGCACCGCCGCGAGCCGCGCCGGTACGAGGTCGACCCGCGTCGGGCGCAGCGCCAGCACTGCATCGATCGCCGCGGCCGGATGACCGCTCTCTCGCAACTGGTTGCGCAGCCGCTCCAGCACGAAGTCGAGCAGGTCTGCAGCGAAATTCGGCCGATCCAGGATGCCGCCGGCAAATCCCCCGGCCGCATCGGCGATCAGCCGATCGAGTTCGAGCGGCAATGGCGATTCGATCAGGATGCGCAACACCCCAAGCGCCGAGCGCCGCAGACCGAAGGGATCCTTGTCGCCGGTCGGAAGCTGCCCGATGCCGAAGAAGCCGACCAGGGCGTCGAGCTTGTCCGCCAGCGCCGTCGCACAGGCGACGTTGCCCGATGGCAGTGCATCACCGGCGAATCGCGGTTGATAGTGCTCGGCAATGGCGTCGGCGACGGTATCCGCCTCGCCGTCGTGGCGTGCGTAGTAGCGCCCCATCACGCCCTGCAGCTCTGGGAACTCGCCGACCATTTCGCACACCAGGTCGGCCTTGGCGAGACGCGCCGCACGACGGGCCATGTCGGCATCGGCCTTGAGATGACCGGCAACGATGCCGGCCAAGCGCTCGAGGCGTTCGACTCGCTCGAACTGGCTACCCAGCCGATTGTGGTAGACGACGTTCTCCAGTCGCGGCAGGCGGCTTTCCAGCGGCTGCTTGAGATCCTGCTGGAAGAAGAACCGCGCATCCGCCAGGCGCGGCCGGACCACGCGCTGATTGCCCAGCACGATGTTCGACGGATCGGCCAGCGCCATGTTGGAGACGATCAGGAAGCGGTTCAGCAGACGGCCGTCGACATCGAACAACGGAAAGTACTTCTGATTGGCGCGCATCGTCAGAATCAGGCATTCCTGCGGCACGCTGAGGAATTCCTCCTCGAACTCGCCGACATAGACGCTCGGATGCTCGACCAGCGCGTTGACCTCGTCCAGCAGATCCGCATAGTCGCCGAGCGAAGCCTGCAGCCGGGACGCCTCGGACCGCAACAGATCGTCGATCATCCGACGGCGGTCGTCGAAGTGGGCCACCACCTTGCCTTCGGCGCGCAAGGTCGGCTCGTAGGCATCCGCAGTAGCGATGTCGATCTCGCCGCGGCTCATGAATCGATGACCACAGGTGGTCCGACCCGCTTCGAGTTCCAGCACCCGGCCGCAAACGACGCGATCGCCGTGCAGCATCACCAGCTTGTGCACCGGGCGAACGAAAGTCGCGTCGCCGTCACCCCAGCGCATCACTTTCGGGATCGGCAAGGCCTTGACGGCATCCTGCACGATGCCGGCCAGCACGTCGGCGAGGCGATCACCGGCGACCCGGCGCGTATGGAACAGGGATTCGGCCTTGCCGTCGACGCGCCGCTCGAAGCCGGCCACCGCCGACTCGGGAATGCCCTTGGCGGCCATCTTCTTCAGCAGTGCCGGCGTCGGCCGGCCGGCCGCGTCGACGGCAACCGTTACCGGCATCAGCTTCTCGGTCACGCTGCGTGCCGCGGCCTCGACCAGCACGTCGCCGACGATCACCGCGAGTCGGCGGGGCGACGCGAAACTGCGCACCGCCGCCTCTGCCGAGGCCAGGCCCGCCGCCACCAGCCCGGCCGCGATCGACTCGCCGAAGCGCTCGCCCAGCCTCGGCAGCGCCTTCGGCGGCAGTTCCTCGGTCAACAGTTCGACCAACAGGGTCTTCTGGCTCATTGTTCGGCCTCCTGCCGGGCGAGCATCGGGAAGCCGAGGGCCTCCCGCGAGGCATGGTAGGCTGCGGCGACGGCCCGCGACAGGTTTCGGATTCGCCCGATGTAGGCGGCCCGCTCGGTGACCGAGATCGCGCCGCGCGCGTCCAGCAGATTGAAGGTGTGACCCGCCTTCAGCACCATCTCGTAGGCCGGCAACGCCAGACCGACGTCCATCAGGCGCTTGGCCTCGGCCTCGAAGCTGCCGAACTGCTGGAACAGGAAATCGACGTTGGCCTGCTCGAAGTTGTAGGTCGATTGTTCGACCTCGTTCTGGTGGAAGACATCGCCGTAGCGCACCTCGGTGCCGTCCGGATAGGCGGCCCAGACCAGGTCATAGACGTTCTCGACGCCCTGCAGGTACATCGCCAGTCGCTCGATGCCATAGGTGATCTCGCCCAGCACCGGCCTGCAATCGAGCCCACCCACCTGCTGGAAATAGGTGAACTGGGTGACCTCCATGCCGTCCAGCCAGACCTCCCAGCCCAGCCCCCAGGCGCCCAGCGTCGGGTTTTCCCAGTCGTCCTCGACGAAGCGGATGTCGTGCTGCCTGGGATCGATGCCAAGCGCCCTCAGGCTGTCCAGGTAGCGCTCCTGGATGTCGAGCGGAGAAGGCTTCAGCACGACCTGGTATTGGTAGTAGTGCTGCAGGCGGTTGGGGTTGTCGCCGTAGCGCCCGTCCTTCGGGCGACGGGAGGGCTGCACGTAGGCGGCGTTCCACGGCTCCGGGCCGATCGCGCGCAGGAAGGTCGCGGTGTGCGACGTGCCGGCACCGACTTCGAGATCGTAGGGCTGGAGCAGGACGCAGCCCTGCTCCCCCCAGAAATTCTGCAGCGTCAGGATGAGCTGCTGAAAGCTTGGTTTGCTTGCAGTCATGAATTACCGCCCGGCACATGCGTCCGGTGGACATAAAGACCGCGATTTTACTGTCTTTTGGCGCTGCCCTTCCATCCGCGACGGCGTCCGCCGAGTCACGGCTGCCTGAGGCTGTCGAGCGGAATCGACCAGCGATCGATCAGAAAGCGCAGCAGGGTCTGTTCGCCGACGCTGACTTCGCCGTCGGCCTTGGCGGTGACCAGCATCGCCGACAGTACCAGCTTGCGCAGCTTCGGATCGGTGACGTCGGCGGCGAGTTGCTCGAGACGCTCGGACGACAGCAGGGACACATGCGAGCCGCTGCCGCTGACCGCGAGGTCACGGCACAGTTCCAGCAGTACCTGGTAGAACCCTTCCGACTCGACGCCGAGCATCGAGAAGACGTCGAGTTCGCGCAGGCGGTCGATCTCGCAGTTGTCCATTTCACCGTCGGCGACGACGGCCATCGCCACCAGGCGGGCCAGGGCCTTCGGACTGTCGGGCGGATAGCTGCGCATTCTGGATTCCTCACGTCTCTGGATTGCATCGGGTCCGCCATGATGCCGTGGACCGGCATCCGGTGCGAATTCATGCGGCGGCGTGATCCGGACCGGCGTCCTCGTCGCGACGCCCTCGCGCCAGCAGACCGGCCACCGCGGCAAGCAAGCCGAGGCCGAGGGCGATCCGATCGCGCCAGCGCATGTAGGGGGTGACGCCGGTGCGCCCCTGCACGCTGGCCGTCAGGGCACCGCGCTCGAAGGCCGGCAGCACCTGTGCGACGCGGCCGTCGGGCGTCACCACCGCGGTCATGCCGGTATTGGTCGCGCGCAGCATCGGCCGTCCGCTCTCGAGTGCCCGCATACGGGCGATCTGCAGGTGCTGGGGCTGCGCCAGCGAATCACCGTACCAGGCCAGGTTGGACATGTTCAGCAAGATCGTCGCGCCTGCGGCGGCGGTGGCGATCTCGGCACCGAACAGGTCCTCGTAGCAGATGTTGATCGCGATTCGCTGCTGGTCGAAGACCATCGGCGGCTGTTGCACACCGCCCGGCGTCTGGTCCGACATCGGGATGTTCGCCCATTCGTAGAACCAGCCGAACATCGGCGGCGAATACTCGCCGAAGGGCACCAGGTGGTTCTTGGCATAGCGCTGCGTGCCGGATGCCCCGACCGCCAGCGCGGTATTGTGGATCGCACCGTCGGCTTCGCGCTCGAAGACACCGAGGACGAGGTCGCCGCCGTGGCCGGCCACCGCGTCGGTCAGCGTCGCGACGTAGCTGGCGGGCAGATTCTCGGCTAGCACCGGCAGCGAGGTCTCTGGCAGCACTACCAGACGCGCCGGATGCGCCCGCACCAGTTCGAGGTTGACCCGCAGCCACTGCAATTGGAGGTCCGGGCGCCATTTCAACGACTGCTCGATGTTGGTCTGCACCAGCGACACCGACAGCGGCGAGCCCGACGGCCTCGTCCATTCGCGCCCGCCCAGCGACCAGCCGCCCGCGGCGAGCACCAGCACCAGCAGCAGAGCCGGCAAAGGCGCCCTCGATCGCCAGTCGGCAATGCCGAGGGCTGCGCCGGCGAGCACCAGGCACCAGCCGATGCCATAGACACCGAGGATCGGGGCATAGGACGCCAGCGGGCTCGGCGGCACCTGCGAATACCCCAGGGCCAGCCATGGGAAACCAGTCAGCAATGTGCCGCGCAGCCACTCCGACAGCGTCCACAGCCCGGCCGCCAGCAGAATGTCGGCGCATGGCCGGCGACGCCGCAGCGCCACCCACAGCGCGCCGACGGTGGCCGGATAAAGCGCCAGGTAGCTGCAGAACAGAAACACCGCAGTGGCGGCCATCGGCGCTGGCATGCCGCCGTAGCGGTTCAGGGCGACGAACAGCCAGGACACACCGCCGAGAAACAGGCCGAGCCCCCACGCCAGTCCGATCGCAAATCCACCCTGCCACGAACGCTGGTTCGCCAGCAGCGCAAACAGCACGGCGACCCCCGCGACCGGCAGCGGGAAGAGCCCGAAGGGTGCGAAACCGGCCACCGTGGCGACGCCGGCGACCGCCGCCAGCGCAAGCGATGACAACATCACTCGGCTGCAGAGGCGACCGCTTCGGGCAGCTTCTCGATCAGCAGCGTATAGACCCGGCGGCTGTCCGCACGGAGGACCTGGATGCGCAGGTTGTCGATCGCGACGACTTCGCCGCGCTTTGGCAGACGCCCGAGGAACTTGATCACCAGGCCGCCGACGGTGTCGATCTCGTCGTCGGGGTAGGTCGTGTCGAAAGCGGCGTTGAAATCCTCGATCTCGGTGGTCGCCTTGACCCGATAGCGCCCCATCTGGTCGAGTCGGATGTTGTCCTCGGCCTCGTCGAAATCGTATTCGTCCTCGATGTCGCCGACGATCTGCTCGAGTACGTCCTCGATCGTCACCAGGCCGCAGACGCCACCATATTCATCGACCACCAGCGCCATGTGGTTGCGGCTGATCCGAAACTCCCGCAGCAACACGTTCAGGCGCTTCGACTCCGGTACGAACACGGCCGGCCGCAACATGTCGCGCAGGTTGAACTCGCGGCCGGCGAAGAAGCGCAGCAGGTCCTTCGCGAGCAGCACGCCGATGACGTCGTCCTTGCCCTCGCCAACCACCGGAAAACGGGAATGCGCGGTTTCGATTGCGAAGGCGGCGATATCGTCTATCGGGTCATCCATGTGGACGACATCCATCTGGGCGCGCGGCACCATGACGTCGCGCACCTGCATGTCGGATACCTGGAGGGCGCCCTCGATGATCGACAGGGCATCTGCATCGACCAGATTGCGGTCGAATGAGGAATGAAGCAGTGCGAGCAGTTCCTCGCGATTTTCCGGCTCCCTGGACAAGAGGGAACCGAGACGGTCGAGCAGACTAGGTCGACTGGGGGAACTATCCATTGGTCGGGTTGATGAGGAATGGGCGATGGGCAATGGGCGCGATGCGCATTGCCCATGGCGCATCACTCACGATCCACGGACTCCGTCGTTGGTGTCGGCGTATGGGTCGCCGATTCCCAATCCCGCCAGTATCTCCCTTTCGAGGGCCTCCATCCCGGCCGCATCCGCCTCGGTCTGATGGTCGAACCCCTGCAGGTGCAGCATACCATGCACGACCAGATGGGCGTAATGGTCGATCAGGGACTTGCCCTGGCGCGCGGCCTCGTCGGCAATCACCGGCACGCACAAGACGATGTCGCCCACCTGCGGCATGCCCGGCGGCAAGGGCATGTCTTCACCTTCATCGTAGGCGAAGCTGAGCACGTTGGTGGCGTAGTCGCGGCCACGGTAATCGCGATTCAAGGCCCGGCCCTCGCCCTCGCCAACCAGGCGGATCACCACCTCCACGTCGCCGCGTGCGGCCGCCCGGCACCATCGCAGCAATTGCGGGCGACGCGGCAAGCCCGGAGCGTCCTCGCCGTGCAGGGCCCGTTGCACCGACAGGCGCAGCATTGCGCTAGCGCCCCGCGGGGCGCTGCACCGGAGCCGCCTCGTCAGCGGCCGCCTCGAGTGCAGCCATGCGCTGCTCGTAGGCGGCGACGATGCGCGCCACCAGCGGATGGCGCACGACATCCTCCTTGAGGAATTCGGTCACCGCGATGCCCCGTACCGAGTGCAGCACGTCGCGCGCCTCGCGCAATCCGCTGACCTGCCCGCGGGGCAGATCCACCTGGGTCAGATCTCCGGTGACCACTGCCTTGGCGCCGATACCGATCCGGGTCAGGAACATCTTCATCTGCTCGGCGGTGGTGTTCTGAGCCTCGTCCAGAATGATGAAGGCGTGGTTCAGCGTGCGCCCGCGCATGAAGGCCAGCGGCGCGATTTCGATCGCGCCGCGCTCGAACAGCTTGCCGACCCGCTCCAGCCCCATCAGGTCGTAGAGCGCGTCGTACAACGGCCGCAGATAGGGATCCACCTTCTGGGTCAGGTCGCCGGGCAGGAAACCGAGGCGCTCGCCGGCCTCGACCGCCGGCCGCGTCAGGATGATGCGTTCGACATGTTCGCGCTCGAACGCATCGACCGCGCTCGCGACCGCGAGGTAGGTCTTGCCGGTGCCGGCGGGGCCGATGCCGAAGGTGATGTCGTGATCCTGGATGTTGCGCAGATACTCGACCTGGCGCGGGGTGCGACCGTGCAGATCCGACTTTCGGGTCAACAGGGCCGGCGCCGGTTGCGCGGACTGGCTGCGGTTGGCGAGTTCCACCAGTCCGAGCTGGATGTCGTCGATGCCGAAATCCTCGCCGGCAATCTCGTAGAAGTGCTCGATCGCCCGTCCCGCCTGCTGCACCTGGCCGGCCTTGCCGCGCACCGTGAAATGCTCGCCGCGGCGGGCGATCTCGACATCGTAGGCGGTTTCGATCTGGCGCAGGTTCTCGTCGAGCGCGCCGCACAGGTTGGCCAGGCGCTGGTTGTCCAGCGGCTCGAGCACCACTTCCAGGGTCTTCGCCAATCAGCTCTCCCGAGTCACGATTTCGCCGCGCAGGCTGTGGGGCAATGCCGCGGTGATCGTCACGTCGACGAAACGACCCGCCAGGCGCGGCTGACCGGGAAAGTTCACCACCCGGTTGTTGTCGGTCCGCCCAGCCAGTTCGTTCGCGTCCTTCTTCGACGGCCCCTCCACCAGCACCCGCTGTACCGACCCGACCATCGCCGCCGAGATCACCGCCGCCTGATCCTCGATACGCTTCTGCAACCGGGCCAGGCGTGCGAGCTTGACCGCCTGCGGCGTATCGTCGGCGAGATCGGCCGCCGGCGTGCCGGGCCGCGCACTATAGACGAAGCTGAACGAGGTATCGAAGCCGACATCGTCGATCAGCCGCATCGTCGCCTCGAAGTCGGCCTCGGTCTCGCCGGGAAAGCCGACGATGAAATCCGACGACAGCGACAGATCGGGCCGTGCCGCCTTCAGGCGTCGCGCCAGCGACTTGTATTCGAGCACGGTATAGCCGCGCTTCATCGCCGCCAGCACCCGGTCCGAGCCAGCCTGCACCGGCAAGTGCAGGTGCGACACCAGTTTCGGCAGCCGGACATAGGCCTCGACTACCCGCGGCGTCATCTCCCGCGGGTGCGACGTGGTATAGCGCAGGCGTTCGATGCCGGGCACGTCGTGCACACACTCGAGCAGAAACGCGAAATCCGCCGTCTCTTCACTGCCCGGCGCCATCGGCGCGCGCCAGGCATTGACGTTCTGTCCGAGCAAGGTGATCTCCTTGACGCCCTGGGCAGCCAGCCCGGCGACTTCGGCCAGCACGTCCTCGAGCGGCCGATAGATCTCGTCGCCACGGGTGTAGGGCACGATGCAGAAGCTGCAATACTTGCTGCAGCCTTCCATGATCGAGACAAAGGCGCTTGCGCCCTCGACCCGCGCCGGCGGCAGGTGGTCGAACTTCTCGATCTCCGGGAAACTGATGTCCACCTGTGCGCGCCCCGAACGACGCCGCTCGTCGATCAGTTGCGGCAGCCGGTGCAAGGTCTGCGGGCCGAACACCAGATCCACGTAGGGCGCCCTGGCGACGATCGCCGCGCCCTCCTGGCTCGCGACGCAGCCGCCGACGCCGATGATCAGCCCGGGCTTGCTACGCTTCAGGTGCTTGACCCGGCCGAGGTCGTGGAACACCTTCTCCTGCGCCTTCTCGCGCACCGAGCAAGTGTTGAACAGGATCACGTCGGCGTCCTCGGGATTGTCGGTGGTCTCGAGCGCCTCGCTCGACCCCAGCACGTCCGCCATCTTGTCCGAGTCGTACTCGTTCATCTGGCAACCGAAGGTGCGTATGTACAGTTTCTTCATCGATCGACCCGTGCCGTTACGGCCCCGCCTGCGCTCGCCCCGGCCCCCGCGGGTGCGGGCTGCCGTCGACGGAAAAAGCGCGAATACTCATCCAATGGACGCCGTAAGTCAATGCAAGTTTCTGATATTCCAACAATTACCCGTTCACGCCCGAGCCCGGCCCGGCGTCGACGGAGACATGGCGCAGGCGCTTGACCATGCGCGAGCCCAGACGCTATTATCGCCGGCTTCGTGGTGATGTAGCTCAGACGGTTAGAGCGATGGATTCATAACCCATAGGTCGGCGGTTCGATTCCGCCCATCACCACTCCGAACTCGGAAGCCGTTGATCCTCAAGGATCAGCGGCTTTTTTCTTGCCCTGGACGCTGCAGGTGCCATACACAGGTGCCATACAATGCCAGGAACCTACCTCGTCCGCTCGCGCCGTAGCTCGATCTTCTACTTCCGGCGCCGCGTCCCCGACGACCTGCGACCCATCGTCGGCAAAGTCTTCATCCAGCAGACCCTGCACACCAGCGACCGACGCGAGGCTATCATCCTCGCCCGCGCCCTCGCGGCGAAGACTGACACCATCTTCCGAGACCTCCGCACGATGAAGAAGCAGCGACCCGCGCAGCAGACGACACCAGCGACCGGCTCTCACTTCGACTACATCATGGAGATCGACCTGAGCGACAGCGGGCGCCCCAAGTCAATCAAGGTGCAGGCCGAGCCTCACGAGCAAGAGGCGGTGAATTCCGCCATCGCGACCGCGCTGCAGAACCTGCCCGGCGCACCCGCCGAGGACGACACCCATGCAGAACCCAAGAGCAAGGGCGGCATCACCATCATGCAGGCGTGGGAGGGCTTGAAGGCCGAGAAGGTCGCCGGGGGAAAGTGGAAAGACGGCAACGACACCGCCAAGTACGACTATCTTCCGCACATTCGCGCCATGGTCGAGTCGATCGGCGGCGACAAACCCATCGCCGATGTCACCGCAGACGAGATCATCGCGTTCCAGACCCTGGTCACAAGCGACCGCAAAGGCGGATCACCACGCAATCGCGAAAAGCGCCTTCAACGGGCCGGCGCGGTATTCCGCTGGGCAAAGACGAAGCGCCACATCCCCGACCCGTTCGCGGAGTTGTTCAAGTACGAAGGCAAGATCGAGGAGAACTTCTACGCGAAATTCGAGGCGGCAGACCTGAAGACCCTGTTCGAGTCGAACCTGTACCGGAACCACGAGTACAAGACCCCTTGGCAATACTGGTTGCCGGTCCTGGCACTTCACACCGGCGCCCGCCTGAACGAACTGTGCCAGCTGACGACGACGGACATCGGCGAGCACGACGGCGTGCCGACCATCAGTATCCTCGACGAGGAAGAAGGCAAGCGGCTCAAGACGACCGCATCGCGCCGCATCATCCCGATTCACTCGAAGCTGATCGAACTGGGCTTTCTCGACTTCGTGGCAGGGTGCCCCGCTGGCCGTCTATTCCCCGACCTGCCCGAGAGCAACAACCGCGCGGGCGACTACAGCAAGGAACCCGGCCGCTGGTTCACCGCCTATCGCCGGTCGGTCGGCGTAGGGTCAGACAAGGGGCGAAGCAACAAGACGTTCCACAGCTTCCGCGGCACGCTGATCAGCGCGCTACGCAAGGCCAACGTGCCCAAGGACCGCCGGACCCGCCTCGCCGGCCACGAGTACGACGACACCCAGGACCGCCACTACACCGGCGGCGACGCGCTGACGATGTTCGAATTCAAGACGCTGCAGGCGGACATCGAGAGCGCGAAGTTCGACGTCGAGATCGAGAAGTATGCAGGCTAGCGAGCGCGCCGGCCGCGGAGGCAGACCGGTTCGGAGCCGCCACCTACCGACCGACGCCCCTTGACAATAAGTAAGAGATCAGGCCGGGGCAGATCATCGCTCGCACTGTACGGGCGAACACCACTACATGTAGTATCCGCCCCAAGAGAAACGCGCGACGGCATCTCTAACCCATTGATTTTTAAAGCCGGAAAATCTTTGCTTTTGCAGGAATGCAGGAGTAATCTGTATCCCAGCGTGAGAAGGCCCAAGCGCATTTCGCACTTGGGCCTTGAAAGAGCGGCGTCGAAACACAACCCTTGTGTGAGAACTTGGATTATGTGTTTCCCGTCGGTCTCTGCGCAACCACTGTTACTATTTTCCGGAGAAATACCAATGAGTACCAATGAGTACCAAAGCGCAATCGACGGCGACTACATCTGTCGCGCACGGCGGGTAGACAGCGGGGAGTTTGCCCCGTTGAGCTACCTTAAGCAGCATCCGACGCTTGTCGTGGCGGAGTATTACCCTCGCGCGAAGAGGCTGCCCTAACATTCCGCCAGGGAAGTAAGTGCCCGAAGCCCGGCCCAGCGCCGGGCTTTTTCATTCCTGGTTCACAAAATCTACCGTTCGTCAACCTTATATGGCAAATCTATCGCTTTTCTGATATAGTCGCATTTGAATTAATCGTTGACCACAGGCATATAGGACGTGAGCAACCCATACGGGCAAAGGTGGCGGAAGGCACGGCGGGAGCACCTTCGGGCGCACCCGCTGTGCATCTTCTGCCAGCAGCAGGGGCACACCACCCCCGCGACTGTCGTGGATCACATCACGCCCCACCGTGGCGACATGAAGCTGTTTTGGAACCGCCGCAACTGGCAATCCCTGTGCGAGACCTGCCACAACGCGGCCAAGCAGGCACTGGAGCGCTCCGGCCACTTTCGAGGTTCCGACCTCGCCGGCCAGCCCCTCGACCCTGGTCACCATTGGAACGCAGCATGATTGCCCAACAGATCGCCGACATTTTCGCCATTGCCACCAGCCCGCAAGCGATCGCGGACGCAAAGGCACGCGCGCAAGCTGCCGGCATCGCGACCTTCCCTGACGCAGACCCGGCACTCGTGGCCATCTTCACCGCCGACCGCTTCAAGCGCGAAGCCGAAGAAGCCACCCGCGCCCTGCTCATGATCGCCAACGCTGAAAAAGGACTGCCGGTACATCCCCCGCAGGACGCGCTGACGATCACGACAACCGTCACAGTCGTCGAACGACCACCACACTGAGCACCAGCCCATGACCGACACCGACGGCGAGTACAAATCGAATCTCAAGCTTCAACAACTCGCCGCCGAGCTGTCCGCGTTGAACAGCCAGCTGATCGAACTCGGCCTGCCGGACAACGCCCGCATCCTCCGCTTGCGGATGTTTGCCGAATCGAGCCTTGCCTTCGGCACCGAAGGCGATCGCTACTTCAGCACGCAGCCTGAAGACCTGCCGCGCGGCGTCAATGCGAAGAACTGGTATGTGAACCCGCTACGCTTCGTTGCCGCCGGATGCGAAGGCGACTTCGCGACCATCGAAGAGGCGCACACCGCCTTCAAGGTGAAGGACGTCGAACTCAAGGGACAGCGATCGAAGTTCTACGCAGAAGTCATGGAGCAGCAGAAGGACACGCAGCCGGAACTGTTCGACGTGTTCGCCACCCTCGCCCGCTCGACCAACACCCCGCGCCACCTGCAGGACGCGTTCATCGAAATCGCTGGATGCTTCCGGTCTGGTCATGACGCGCGAGTGAATGACCAGACGGTGACGAGCGAGGACCAGACACCGGGGGATGTCGCGAAGATCGAAAACGTTGCGCATTGTGAAACGCACCCCCAGTCGTCTTTTCGCGCTAACCCCGTTTTTTGACTTTTAGTTCGATACTTCTCGAAGCATCGAAATGACTCGCAAGCGCTCCGACAGCATCGCGTACCAGCAGGAAGTCGCCAGCAAGCTGGCCGATTCCCTGCCGACGCCGCCGATGCTGCTCAGTGACCGCGCCATGGTCTTCTGGCCCATCGTGATCGAGTCGAAGCGCCGTGACGCCTGGACCGGTGCGGATCTGACGTTCGCCTGCATGCTCTGCCGTGACCTCGCCGCCATTGCCGAACTGCTGACCGTGATGGCCGATCACCGGCCGATCTATAAGGACGACAAGGGCGTCATCCGCGCACACCCGGCCGAGAAGGCTTTGGGCGACCTGATTGCCCGAGCGCAGAGCATCGCCCGGCACGTCCAGGTTCACGCACGCGCCACCAATGGCCCCGCCCGCGAGCAGCAGGGCAAGAACCAGTTGGAGCGCGACCTCGCGAGCAGCATCCTCGGCGCCGACGATGACTTGGCCGATCTGTTCGCCCGACCCGGGGTGACGCTGCAGTGACCCGAGCCGAGCGCGTCATCCAGTTCATCGAGAAGGTCTGCCGGGTGCCCGAGGGCGCCTTGGTGGGCGAGCCGATGCGGCTCGCTGAGTTCCAGCGTGACTTCATCACCGCGGTCTATGACAACGAGGCGGGCACCCGTCGTGCCTTCTTGAGCATCGCCCGCAAGAACGGCAAGACCGGCCTCATCGCCGCCCTGCTGCTGGTCCATCTCGTTGGACCCGAAGCCCGCCAGAACAGCCAGATCGTCAGCGGTGCCATGAGCCGGGAGCAGGCCGGCATCGTCTTCAACCTCGCGTCGAAGATGGTCGAACTGTCGCCCCAGCTGGCAACCCGAGTACAGGCCAAGGCGAGCACCAAGGAGCTGTTTGGCGTCGGCATCAATACCCACTACCGGGCACTGGCAGCAGAAGGCAAGACCGCGCACGGGCTGAGTCCGATCCTCGCGATCCTCGACGAAGTCGGGCAGGTACAGGGTCCGAAGAACGCCTTCGTGGATGCCATCACCACATCGCAGGGTGCCCATGAAGCCCCCTTGCTTATCGCCATCAGCACGCAGGCAGCGAGCGACGCCGACCTCTTGTCGGTCTGGCTCGATGATGCAGCCAAGTCGGGTGATCCGCGCATCGTCAGCCACGTCTATGCAGCGCCGGCAGACTGCGAGTTGGACGATCCGGAAGCATGGTCAGCGGCGAACCCCGCGCTTGGCACATTCCGCAGTCTGCCCGACGTCGAACAGCAGGCGGCCGAAGCCAAGCGCATGCCCAGCGCGGAAGCGACCTTCCGCAATCTATGCCTGAACCAGCGTGTCGCGGTGACGAACCCGTTCATGTCAAAGGCCACCTGGGATGCCTGCAGCGCCGCCCCCGACAGCCTCGACGGCCTGGAAGTGTTCGGCGGTCTCGACCTCAGCCAGCGAACCGACCTGACCGCCCTGGTCCTGATCGGCCGGAAGGGCAGCGACTGGCAGGTTCACCCCACCTTCTGGGCACCGGCCGATGGACTGATCAACCGCGCCCGTCGTGACCGCGTGCCCTATGACGTGTGGCGCGATCAGGGCTTCTTGCGAACCACGCCGGGCAAGGTTGTGGACCTCGAAGTCGTCGCACGAGACATCGCAAACATCACTGACGGCCTCGACCTGCAGGCGCTCGCCTATGACCGCTGGCGCATGCCCGAGCTACAGCGCGAGCTTGACCGCCTCGGCATCGCCCTGCCTCTGGTTCCTCACGGTCAGGGCTTCAAGGACATGGCGCCCGCCCTCGACCACTGCGAGGCCGAATTCCTGAACGGTCGCGCAGCGCACGGCGGACACCCCGTCTTGACCATGAACGCGGCCGGTGCCGTCGTCACCCGCGACCCTGCCGGCAACCGCAAGTTGGACAAGAGCAAGGCCACCGCCCGCATTGACGGGATGGTCGCCCTCGCGATGGCCTTCGGTGCCGCGATCAATGCAGAGCCGGCCGAGCCCGAGCCGACCTATCAGCTTTTCTTCCTCTGAGGCCCCATGCAGACCGCATTCAGCAATCTGACCATCAAGAGCTTCGACGACGACCTCGGAATCATCCGCGGCATCGCCTCGACCCCAGCAACCGACCGCGCCGGCGACATCGTCGAACCCCTCGGCGCGTCCTTCACCCTGCCGCTGGCCCTGCTTCATGAGCACGACCGGAAGGCACCGCTCGGCTGGGTCACCGACGCCAAGCCCACCCCGGCCGGCGTCGAGTTCGAGGCGCGCATCGCGAAGGACGCCGACGAATCCATCAGCAAGGTCTGGCGCCTCGTGAAAGCCGGCCTGATCCCGCATGTGTCGGTCGGCTTCAACCCGACCGACGCCGAACCGACCGAGACCGGCTACCGGTTCAAGCGCTGGGAGTGGCTGGAGCTGTCATTGACGACCGTTCCCGCCAACACCGGCGCCCGCATCACTTCCACGAAATCCAATCACGGAGCACCCCGTATGACCATCGCAGCACAGATCCAGCAGTTCGAAACCAAGCGCGCGGAAGCGCACACCCGCATGACCGGCATCATGACCAAAGCCGCCGACGAAGGTCGCGTCCTCGATGAGGCCGAGACCAAGGCTTACGACGCCGCACAGGCGGAAGTCGGCCAGTACGAAGCGCACATCGGCCGCTTGAAGGCCCTGGAAATCGACCTCGCCAAGAGCGCCCAGCCGGTCGCCATGCCCCATCTGAAGGTCGAGGACAACACCCCCAAGGGCACCGACTTCGTGAAGTTCGCGAAGTCCCTCGCACTGTCGAAGGGGAACATTCTCCAGGCCGTCGAGATCGCAAAGCATCAGCAGTACGGCAACCGCGTCCAGGCCGCGCTGAAAGCCGCGGTTCCGGCCGGCACGACCGATTCGGCCGAGTATGCCGCCCTGGTTGAACCCGCCACGATGGCTTCCGAGTTCATCGATCTGCTGCGCCCGGCGACCATCGTCGGCAAGCTGACCGGCCTGCGCAAGGTGCCCGCGAACATCCGCATCCCGCGAGCCGCTACCGGCGCTGCTGTCGGCTGGGTTGGCGAGGCAAAGGCATCGCCCGTGACGAACGCCAGCTTCACCGATCTGGAAGTCGGCAATCACAAGCTTAGCGCCATCGTCGTCATGTCGGAGGAACTGCTGCGCCGGTCCTCGCCGGATGCCGATTCGCTGCTGCTCAGCCAGATGATCGAGGAAACCTCACGCGCAATCGACGTGGCGTTCATCGATCGAGCATCTGCCGGTGTCGCCGGTGTGAAGCCCGCTTCGGTCGCCAATGGCGTCGCGCCGGTCGTCGCATCGGGCACCGATGCCGCAGCCATTCGGACTGACGTGAAGGCGGTCTTCAATTCGATGGTCGCCGCAAACCAGCCCATCAACGGTGCCACCTGGGTCGCCCATCCGTCGACCGCGCTCAACCTCAGCATGATGATCAACGTTGCTACCGGTCTGCCCGAGTTTCCCGGCGTGACCGCTGACGGCGGTTCCTTCATGGGTCTGCCAATGATCACCAGCACGTCGGTTCCTGGCGAGCCGGTCGGAGGCTTCGACCTGGTTCTGGTGGTGCAGCCGGAAATCCTCCTCGCGGACGAAGGTGGCCTGCGCGTCGATTCGAGCCGCGAGGCCAGCGTCGAGCTCGAGGACGCCCCGGTTGGCGATGGTGCCACCCCGGTTGCCACCAGCCTGCAGTCCCTGTGGCAACTCGGCCTCTACGGCGTGAAGACGGTGAAGCCCATCACTTGGACCCGTCGTCGTCCGACGGCCGTAGCCGTGATCACTGGCGCCAAGTACGCCTAACGCAAATGGGCAGGGGGCAACCCCTGCCCGCTGATCACAAGGACACCATGAAGATTTTCGGAATCCAGATCAGGCGGACCAAGGCAGCGCCGACGCAGACCGTGGACACGAATCGCGGCTGGGTTCCGCTGATCCGCGAGAGCTACGCGGGCGCGTGGCAGCAAGGCGTCAGCATCACGCCCGAAACGGCCCTGGCACACTCGGCGGTGTTCGCCTGCGTGTCGCTGATCGCGAGCGACATCGGCAAGCTACCGGTCCGCTTCACCAAGCTGGACGGCGGCATCTGGTCCCAGACCGTGAGCGGTCACGAAGCACTGATGCGGAAGCCGAACGCCTTCCAGAACCGGGCGCAGTTCTTTGGGCAGTGGGTCACCTCGAAGCTGTTGTGGGGCGCGTGCTACGTGCTGAAGCGTCGAGATACTCGCGGGCAGATCGTCGCGCTGTACATCCTCGACCCGCAGCGCGTGCAACCGTTGATCGCGAACGATGGCAGCACCTTCTATCGCGTGTCGGGTGCTGACGCCCTGACCGGGATTCCGCCCGAGGGTCTGACCATCCCGGCGCGGGAAGTGATCCACGATCGCGGCTTCACGCCCTGGCATCCCCTGGTCGGCGTGTCGCCCCTGACCGCTGCGGCCCTGTCGGCGGGTCAAGGTCTAGCGATCCAGAAGAACAGCGAGAGCTTCTTCCGAAACGCCAGCAACCCCGGCGGCATCCTGACCGCACCGGGCGCCATCAGCCCCGAGACTGCCCAGCATCTGAAGGACGCTTGGCAGGCGGGCTACACCGGCGAGAACAGCGGCAAGGTCGCCGTCGTCGGCGATGGGCTGAAGTACGAAGCCATCGGCGTGGCGCCCGTGGATGCTCAACTGATCGAGCAACTGCGCTGGACCGGCGAGGACGTGTGCCGCGCCTTCCGCGTGCCCGGATTCAAGGTCGGTGTCGGCCCGGCACCCTCCTACAACTCGGCGACCATCCTGCAGGAAATCTATCTGTCGGACGCCCTTCAAGCGCACATCGAGAGCATCGAATTGTGCCTGGACGAAGGGCTCGCCCTGGCGCCCGACACCCGCACGGAGCTGGACGAAGGCGTTCTGCTGCGGATGGACGCGGCGACCCGGTTCAAGACCTACTCCGACGCCATCGGTGGCGGCTGGATGGCCCCGAACGAAGCCCGACGCCGGGAAGGTCTGCCCCCTGTCGAAGGTGGCGATACGCCTTACTTGCAGCAGCAGAATTTCTCGCTCAGCGCCCTCGCCCGCCGTGACCAGCAACAAGGAGCACCGGCATGATCGATCTTGCTGCAGCAAAGCGCCACCTGCGCGTGGATCACACCGCCGAGGACGCGCATATCACGCTCCTGCTCGCCGCAGCGACCACCCTGGTCCTCGACCGTGCCCCCGACATCACCGGGCCAGTGCTGGACGCTGCCGTCCTGCTGGTCGTCGCCGACCTGTTCGAGCACCGCGACGCCACCAGCGCCAACCCGCTTAGCCCCGCCGTCGAGAACCTGCTTCGCTACTACCGGAGGCCGGCACTCGCATGAACACCTGCCTCGCCTCACGCCTGCGCCGCCGGATCACCATCGAAGAGCCGCAGCGCGTCCAGAACCTGACGACCGGCGCCATCTCCGAGACCTGGGCACCGGTCGCGACCGACATCAGCGCGGCAATCGAGCCCCTGAGCGTTCGCGACTTCGTCGCCGCATCGTCGAGCCAATCGAAGGTTTCCGCCCGAATCACGATCCGCTACCGCCCTGGCCTGCGGCTCGGCATGCGCATCGTTGCCGATGACGGCGTGATCTATCGCCCGCTCGGCTACATGGCTGACCCGGTATCCGGTCGCGAGTACATCACCATCCCGTGCGAGACCCTGGCATGAACGAAACCCGCCTGACCGGCCTGGACGACGTGCTGAAGCGACTCGAACAAGTCGCCGAGAAGGTCGCGAAGAAGGCGCTCAGCAAGGCCACCCGCAAGGGCGGCAACGTCATCCGCAAGGCAGCCATCGCGAACGCACCCGTCGATTCCGGCGATCTGCGCAAGCACATCGCGTTGCGCCTGAAGGTCAAGCCCGGTGCGATCTATTGCCGCGTCGGCGTTAAGGGTGGCGCCAAGAAGAAAGACGGCACCCCGTATTACTGGCGCTTCGTCGAGTTCGGCACCGTCCGCCAGCCCGCGCAACCCTTCATGCGCCCTGCCCTGGACAACACCGCGACGACCGTCCTCCAGACCGTCGTCGGCACCCTGCGTGACGAGGTAGCCCGACTGTGACACCCGCCATTTTCTTCTCGCTGATCGTTGCCGACGCCGACGCCCTCGCCGCGCTCGGCTCCAACCCGGTTCGCTTCTACGAAATCGAGGCACCCGAGGGCACGGCCACCCCCTACGCAACGTGGCAAGTCGTCACCGGCAACCCGATCAACGTCCTCGACGGACCCGCCCCAGCCGATCACGTCCGCGTGCAACTCAACATCGTCGGCGCCACGCCTGACGAGACCCGCGACACCCTCGCCGCCATCCGTCGCGCAGTCGAAAACGATTGCTACCTGACGGCCTGGCGTGGCGTGAGCAAAGACCCCGAGACCGGCCTGTTCCTGGCCGGCTTCGATACGCAACACATCATCGACAACTGATAGGAGCAGCACAGCATGGCAGTGAAAACCAAAGGCACCCACCTCTACTTCATCAACCCGGACGTGACGCCCGAGGTGATCAAGGTCGGCGCCGTGAACCAGATCAGCGGCATCAACGCGAGCCGGGACCAGATCGAGACGACCGACCTCGACAGCGACGCGCATACCTACGAAGCCGGCCTGCTCTCGCCGGGCAACGCGAGCTTTACGATCCAGTTCGACCCCAAGAACGCCGGCCACAAGAAACTGTATGACCTGTACGTGTCGGGGTCCGTCCTGAAGTGGGCACTCGGCTGGTCCGATGGCACCGATGCGGCGGTCCTCGACGGCGTCGACAACACGATCTTCGACCTGCCGACGACCCGGAGCTGGATCCAGTTCGATGGCTACGCCAGCGACGTGCCGTTCGACTTCTCGCTGAACAACGTCGTCACCAGCACGGTCGCTGTCCAGATCAGCGGCTTCCCGCAACTGACCCCGAAGGCGTAATCGATGAACCTCGCTGAACTGAAACAGGCCGGCGGGTTCATCCCCGCCGAGCCGGTCAAGGTGCCTGTCGAGTGGAAGGGCAACGCCTTCGACGTGTTCGTCAAGAAGCTGGCCTTCGGTGACGTCGAAACCCTGGTCGGCGATGGCAGCGATGAGGGGCGCAGCGCCCGCATGATCGCCGCATCGATCCTTCTCGGCGACAGCCGTGAGCCGATCAGCTTCGCCGACGCCTGCCGTCTCGACGTGTCCCTGGCGGGCAAGCTGATCGAAGCCATCAACACCGCCAACGGCACGCCGGAAGGTCTCGACCTCCCAAACTGAGCCCCGCCGATGAGGTGTGGCACGAACTCGTGCTGCACGGCGTCGGCGGTCGCACCGTGGCCGAAGCGAAGCAGCGCATGTCCTACCCCGAGGCCCTGCGCTGGTTCGCGTACCTTAAGAAGCACGGTAGCCCGAATCAGCATCTGCATCGCGGCTTCGCGCTCCTGGCGGCCCAGATCAACAACGCCCTCGGCGGTGACGCCAAGGTGACCGACTTCATGCTGGGCGAGCACAGCCCGGCAGCAACACAAGAATCCGAACAGGAAGCCTCACTGATGGACGTCTTCAACCTCCTGGCGGGCCGAGCATGAGCACATCACTCGGAACGTTGACCGTCGACTTGATCGCCCGAACCGGCGGTTTCGAGGCCGGCATGGACCGCGCACAGCGGGTCGCCGACCGTCGTTCCCGCCAGATCGAACGCGAGATGAAGCAGCGCGCCGACGCGATCTCGGCCGCCTTCACCAAGGTCGCGACCGGTGTCGGCGCGGCACTTGGCGCGATCCAGTTCACCAGCATGGTCAAGGGCGCGGTCGATTCCGCCGACGCCCTGTCGAAGCTGAGCCAGCGCACAGGCGTAGTGGTCGAAGACCTGTCCGCGCTGAAGTACGCGGCAAGCCTGAACGACGCCACATTCGCCGATTTGGGCAACGCCCTGAAGGGTCTCAGCAATCGCATGCTGGCCGCTCAGGCGGGCTCTGGTGAAGCCGCAGGGGCATTCGCTGCGCTGGGCATCAAGGTGACCGACGCATCGGGCAAGCTGCGCCGTGCGGATGACGTGATGCTCGACATCGCCGACCGGTTCAAGGGCATGGAGGACGGCGCGGGCAAGAGCGCGCTCGCCATGCGCTTGATGGAAGAGGCCGGCATCCGGCTGATCCCGACCCTGAACAACGGGCGCGACGGCATCGAGGCGATGCGGACCGAAGCCGAAAGCCTGGGCGCGATCATCGGCACCGACTTCGCGAACCAGTCGGCCGCATTTAATGACAACGTCACCCGGATGCAGACGATGACCGATGGTCTGGCCGTCAGCATCGGCAACGCGCTCATTCCAAAGATCAACGAACTGACCGCCGAATTCCTCGAGGCGAACAAGGCGGTCGGCAGCATCGGCCAGACCTTGAATGCGCAGCTGAACGCGGCGCTCGGCATCGGCGAGGGCAACACCATCCGCGAGCGTATCGCCGACGTTGACCGCATGATCGAGCAGGCCGACCGCTGGCAGAAGATCCTTCCCGGCGGCATCGGCGGCGCATTGATCGGCACCCGCGGTTCAAGCTTGCGAGCGCTGCGCGAAGTGCTGCGTGTCCAAGAGCGCTCGCTGGCCATGGCTGGCGATCTCGCAGATTTCGAGGACGCCCGCGACCGACGCCTAAAGCAGGGCACCATACGCACGCCGGCACCAGCCCTGCCGAAGGTTCCGACAGGCAAGACCAGCGCCCCCAAGGTCGGCGACGACCTCGGCGACTGGTTGGCGCCCATCCTCCGCGACTTCGAGCAATACGAAGTCACCCTGACCCGGTTCCGGTCGATCCAGAACGATGCCGTCGCCTCGACTGCCGACCTCACCAGCAGCCAGCGCGCGTTCTTCGATCTGCTGAACGGTGGCGAGTGGGGTCGGTACACGGACGCACAGCAGGACGCCATCCGGGCGCAGTTCGAGGCGGCCGACGCCATCGAGCGCACACACCGGGAGCAGGCAAAGCTGAACGACTTGCTGAGCCAGACCCCGACCGCCGTCCTCGAGCAACAGCGGGCGACCATGCAGTTCCTGGCCGACGCCTTCGAGCAAGGGCGCATCAGCGCCGCGCAGTTCAGCGAGGCCGCAGCGGCAGCGCTGGGCAACCTGCCGGGCGCGGTCACGGCCATCGAAGACAAGATGCTTGATCTGGAGACCGTCGCCAACGACGCTGCCCGGACGATGGGGGGTGCTTTCGGCGACTTCATCAGCGGCACCGATCGCGACTTCGGCGACATGGTCGCGAACTTCCTCCGGGGCGTAGCGCAGATGATCGCGCAGGCCGCCGCGCTGCAGGCGATCAGGGCCGCAGCCGGTGCGATGGGCTACGGCGGTGCGTTTGCCGATGGCGGCGCCTTCGGTCCATCCGGCCAGATCACCGCGTTCGCCCGTGGCGGTGTCGTCGATCGGCCTCAGATGTTCAAGTTCGCAGCCGGCGGGAGCTTCAAGACCGGCTTGATGGGTGAGGCTGGCCCGGAGGCGATCATGCCCCTCAAGCGTGGTCCTGATGGGCGACTGGGTGTGTCAGCACATGGCGGAGGCGGCGACACGAACATCGAAATCAACATCGCGCCGACCGGCAACAGCCAGACCGGCACCGGCCCCAATCAACAGGAAGCCCAGCGGCTAGGCAAGCAGATCGAGGGCGCCGTCATGGCTGTCCTCGTTCGCGAGCAGCGACCGGGCGGCACCCTCTACCGATAGGAACTAGCATGGCAGAAACATTCACTTGGCAGGCCAGCTACGGCAGCGCACTCGATGAGGCACCCCGCGTCGAGGCAATCAGCTTCGGCGACGGCTACGAGGCACGCGTCGGGCAGGGCATCAACCAAGACCCCCGGCGCTGGAGCCTGGTATTCACGAACAAGCCGACCCCGGTCGCCGACGCCCTGGTCAGCTTCCTGCGGGCGCGTGGGGCGCTGGAGTCGTTCGACTGGACCGACCCCGAGGACAACCCCGGCCGGTGGGTCTGCCGGGCGTGGAACAGCCAGCCCACGAGCCCGCGGCACAGGACGATTACCTGCGAGTTCCACGAGGTGTTCGAGCTGGTCTAACGGGAAAAAGTCACCGGGCGAGGATTGGTCAGCTAGACCGCCCCGCCCCGTTTGCCCTTCTGTGACGCGGGAGAGCGCGGATTGGCCGGGCTTGGGGTCGCGCAGTCTCTCTTAATGATGTGTACAAGCCCTCACCCACCATCAACCAAGTTTCATCAACCTGAACCAACAACCACCTGAAGCCTTACTGCCTCTCTCTCTCTCTCTCTCTTCATCCTCCGCGGCGCCGCCACCCTGGTCGCACGACTCGCCGTGTAGCCGCGCAGCGGCGCTTGGCTCGATCGGTGTTCCGTGTTGCCCGTCCGCGTGCCCGACGAACAGCCTCAGTCTCTCAGTGCCCCACGACTGTCGTCCCACGCTCCCACCCTGGCCTGTCCCTGTCTCACCCTCGACTGAGCCGCGAGGCCGAAGGCCGCAGGGGCGTGATCGATGCGCATCTCCTGGTGTGGCCTACCCACGACCCCACGACCCCACGATCCCACGCCCAATGCCTGACGATTCCACCTCGCCTCTCAACATCCTCACCCTGGTCTTGGCGTCCCTCGCTTCAGTGCTGGTGCGCCTGTTCGTGAGCTTGATTCGCCAGTTGCTCCGCCTCGCCTCTCTCGCCCATTCCCGGCGCTCGAACGATTTAACACACTGCAACACTTTCCGCCCGAGGGTTAAGCGACGCGCTCACTATGTTTCCCTTGACCGCGCTCGGCACCCGATGGAATCCAACCACCGCCGGGAGCGGTCGCCCTCATGCAAAGGTGGCGGGAACAGGCCGGTGTCGAGAGACTGATGCCGGCCTGTATTCCCAGGAAACATGCGGGCTATAGGCAGTTTTTGGGAAGTCCGACGAACGGTCATTCCTTCCCAAGAACGGCTGTCACCATGACTTCACGCGCCAAGGTTGGCGCGCAACATGAATAGGAGGAACGCATATGACGAATGGCATGAATGAAGCGGAACGAAAGCGGAAAGATTCGGAAAGGCTTGAGAAGATGAGCATGATCCTGGCACTGTTCGAGCGTAGGACGAGGCGTGATGGTTCGCCGACCGAACTCCAGAAGATGGCCGAGGAGGAAGCACGGCTCCGTGCCGAACTCGCAGCACTCGAAGCGCCCAAGAAAGCGCAGTTCGCTGCCTGACCCCATTCAACTGACCCCACCTCCGGCTTGATTACAGCCCCGCCACGGGCTTATCACGGCCGGAGGCAAACGACCCTACCTGAAAACCCTTCAGCCGGCTCCTAGAGCCTCTAAAGCTGCCTCCCGATATTCCCGCGACAATCAACTTCCGGATCGGAAGTTTCTACCATTTATCGGCCCAATGGTGCAAAAAGTAATTCAACAATTTGCACCATTAACCGGCCCTGTCTTTTGCACCACCACGTCATTCAGTAGTGACGTAACCTTCTCTTATATAAGGTTTACTTTAGACTTTTTGCTTGACACAAACACCCGTCTGTGATAATGTTTCGCGGTTGACATTTAAATCGTGAAACTCAGCAGATGAATGATCCGCTATACACCATCCGGGAGAGCGTCGATATTCTTTCCGGCCTCACCGGATTCGATCCGAAGAAGTGCCTCGAATTCCTGTCGAACAATCGCCGACCTGAGCGCCGGGATGAATCGCTGATCCCGTTCGAGCGAGATGGTCGGAATATCTATTACCGCCGGAATGCGCTCGATGTCGCGGCAGCGCGATTGAGGCAACGCATGCTTCGGCGCAAGGCTCGATCGATCATCGGCGAGCACCTGCCGGCCTATGTCCCGATTTCCACCGGTCGCGCCCTGGTCGAAGACCTCATCGGCGGCACACCCGACACCTGGGCCAGCCTCCTTCAGACCGCAGACGAGCCCACGCCGGAATGCTCGATTCGCATCAAGCGCCGTCGTCGCGCCCAGCCCCTGGTCAATGTCGCCGACCTGCACCGGTTCGCCGGGCGCCTGCAGACCATCAAGGATTCACAACCCGGCGCAGCAGCGGATCTGCTGCAACTCAACCAAGGAGCAGCATCAGCATGACCCGCAAGAACATCACCCTGTCGCCCGAAGTCCTGGCCATCGGCGGCCTGTTTCGCACGTTCGGCGCTGACATCCACGTCGAGCGCCAGATGTCGCAAGAGGACGCGGCCGAGTACATCGCCGCATCGAGCGTCGATTACACCCTGGACAACGGCGCGAGCGCCCTGCGCGTGGGCAGCAACGCGGACGGCGTCCCGTACTTCGCCCTGACCGGCTGCAGCGGCCGCGCATTCATTGTGGAGGGACATCCGGACAACAGATAAGCGAGTCGCCACCGAAGGCCCCGCCGGGGTTTTCAGTGGCGGTTCGCCCGGTCGGTCAGTGATGACTGACCGCTCAGCCACAAAAAGCAAATGCCCACTGTTGGCGCAGTGGGCATTCAGCAACTTCAGCGACCCCTCCACAAGGTCAGAATGCATTTTACCGACATATCACTGCACAGTCAATACGATTTCGTCGAACTTCGCGTCAACATCGCGAGGCCGACGAACATCAAAGGCTTCAGATCGGCGCTAGCCGCAGCCATCCCGGCGCACTGCCAGAACATCGAAGCAGACGAGCGCCTGGACGCGCAGGCCGACGACCTCGACCTCACCGACGCGCCGCCCAAGAAGCCAGCCGGTTACCCAGCTCGCGACCAAGATCCGAACTCGTGCACGATCTGGACGTTCCGCGTCTATGACCCCGAGCACCGGGACGACCTGGACCAGACCGTCGCCAGCCTCGACAGCCGATTCGGCGTCGTCGGCGCCCCAGAGATCACAGCGATCGAGCTGGCCGTAGATGCCCGCAACCGGGGCGACTATGACCCCGAAGCGCTGAGCGCCTACCTGGCTCACGTCACGACCGGCCACAACCACTTCGGCCCCGAGCACGACCGCATGATGTACTTTCGGGCGAGGCGTCGTTTCGATGTCCCGACCCGCCAGACCTCCCTGGCGCGGATGTTCCTCGCCGGCTACAACTGCGGCATTGGCAATGTCAACCCGAAGCACGGCGCCATCGCACCCGTCCGAGCGCATAGCTACTTCAAGGTCTGGGATCGAGGCGCTGAGCTACCGGAGAAGCGGCACCGCGCCCGGTTCGAGATCCGTCTTCAGGAGTCCGAGCTTCGCGCACGGGGCATCACCACGCTGGACGACCTCGCGGCCATCGACGCCCGGTCCGCGTTTGGCGATTACTTCCAGTTTCGCCGACTGCGTGATGACCTCTCGGCCTACTCGCGCGCCCTGGCCGGCACGACGTTCCCCGTGCACAGCCGCGCACCACGCGGGCCAGCCAAGAACGGGCGCCAGTTCCATCGCTGCAGCGTCGCCGACGTCGCGCTGAACAAGAAGATGGGCATCGCGCTCGACAAGCTGACGCAGCGATGGAACAGACCGAGCCCGGAACCCGCCAGAACGCCCGCAGCGACCGCCACCACCCCGGCAGCTACCCCTGCCCGTCCCGAGCCGTCCGAGCCCGCCACAGCGCCCCTGCACAAGCCAATTTCAGGGCTTGACGCGCTGTTCGATGACGTCGCCGCCGAGATCCGGGCGCCGCGAGACACCAGCGACGCCCTCACCTGGCTTGTCGAGTTTGAGCACCAAATTTATGCCGAGCACCGGGCGGCCGAGATCGCCGTCGCCGAGCACATCGCGCAAGTGGCGAAGGTCAGCGGTGGAGATCTGGCAAGCGGCGAGACCATCCCCGCATCCGGCTACAATCGCGCCTTCCAACTGAACGGGGGCACGCATGACCGGGAGCGCACCGAAGCTACGATTCACGACCGGAGAAGAGGTGAAGACGCTGCGGCACCGGCTGGGGTTGAATCAGTCGATGTTCTGGACACCCTTCGGCGTCACGCAGTCGGGCGGCAGCCGCTACGAGAGCGGCCGGAACATCCCCGAGCCGGTTCAGATCCTCCTGACCATCGCCCACGGCACCGCCAAGCAGTCGGAGGCTGTAGTGTCCTGGCTGCGGCGTGAGGACGACGTGAAGAGGAATGGCTAATGGCTGACGGGCAAATCGACCGGTTTGAATGGACGTTCTCGCCCGGCGATCTCTTCGAAGATGATCATGAAATTGAACGAGAAGCCTACATTTTGCGCTTCTCGAAGGGGAAGATCTCCGCTGACGTCAACGCGGATTACTTTAACGAACATCCAGAAATCCGTACAAAAATTCAGCACGAAATTCAGATGCGGATCGACGCCGCAACGGTAATTTCGCCAAACCGACCGACTCTGTCCGAATCCTCGCGGAGGATGGTTTTTGCGGACGGACGCACAGTTAATTGCATTGAACCAAAAACTGGCCATATTGTTTGGTCGGGACATAGACCAGAGATTGGCATCGCAACGTCAGAAAGTACTATTTTTGATTCCCCAGGGGGCCGAATTGGTCGAACGCGACGCATAGCAGACCGTTGCTCGGCACACCAAGACGACCATTGCCTTGGTGCCATGCTCGCGGGCGTCAATTCCGCAAACAACCATCCCGACCACGCGCTGGTCCACCTCTATGAAGTTCGTGACGCCGCCCAAAAACGCTTTTGCAGAGCAGAGCGCGCTCGCAGGACAATTGGCATCTCGAAATCGCGATGGGACGACCTAGGTGATATCTGCAATCACCTTCCCCTAAACCAGGGTAGGCATCGTGGCAAACACGAAGGGGAACTGAGGAATGCGACCGGCCAGGAGTTAGAACTCGCACGCCAGATCGTGCAAGAGATTATCGAGGGCTACCTCGACCATCTGGAGCGAGCAGGCAATGGATGAAGAATGGTCTGACGACGAACTTCGTGCCGCAGTCCACGCCTACGTCGAAATGCAGCGCAATGAGCGCACAGGTACCCCTTTTACCAAAAAGAGCTTCTACACACGCCTTTCCAAGCAGTTCGGCCGCTCCGAGAAATCGTTCGAGTTCAGGATGCAGAACATCTCCTACGTTCTCTCTGTACTCGGTCGCGACTGGATCACCGGCTTGAAGCCAATGCGCAATGTCGGCGCAAAGAATGCTGCGAAGATCGAGGCGATTTTCACCGAGTTAGAGGGTCGCAAGGCGGTCCCGGTCGCGGCATTCGAGATTGACGCCCACGAAGCTAAAAAAAGGCGCCTTGCGCGCCCCACTGGCACTCGCAAGCCGTCATCCACGACCGCAGAGATCACCCAGCATCAGCGCGACCCAGCGGTCAAAGCCTGGGTGATGCAGCAGGCAACTGGCAACTGCGAGTGCTGTAATCAGCCAGCGCCCTTCAACGGCGCGGACGGGTCGCCCTTCCTTGAAGTTCACCACGTCCGCCACCTGGCCGATGGCGGATCGGATACTGTCGAGAACGCCGTGGCGCTGTGTCCAAACTGCCATCGCGAGTTGCACTACGGTCAGGGCGCCAAGGCCCTGGTGAGTAGCCTGTACGATCGGGTTGGCCGCTTGGTGCGGGAGTAGCGGCACGACGGTTGACGCCTCGCACGACCTCCAGCAGACTGGTCCGGGTGCCATACATGGGTGCCATACATCCGAACAATCCCGGACACCGGCAGCGTTCAGGATCAACTGGTTACGCAAGACGATGGTGGTGATTCTAGATTCCGCCCATCACCACCAGTTTCAAAAAAAGCCGCTGGTCCGCCAGGGTCGGCGGCTTTTTGCATCACGTCGATGCGGGCAGCAGCGCCTGCTCTTGGCAAGTCCGCGATTGGCTCGGCTTGCAGCGAAAGCCCGGCAGTCCGAGCCATTAGCACCGTACCCGCTGCAAGCACCGTGATTCGTGACAAGCCGACGGACTTCGCGTCCTGCACACTGCCCGCGCAGGTGCGAGACCGATCGTGACGACTCGGGGCGTCGGCCCTCAGCCGGCTCGGATGGCTGCACGATCGGGCGTTTGCGCGGTCCACGGTATCGTCATGCGGTTCGAAGTCCCGGTCGAGGCATTGCCGGTTCCCACGGCGCGGCGTCGTCGAGGCCATGAAGCTGCGGTTCTCATAAGGTCATCCATGTGATCAAACGACGTCTCGATCCGGACAAGTTGTTCTCGGTCGGCGACCCTGAACTGGACCGGCAGCACCGCGAATTGCTCAAACTCGGCCAGCGCGCCGTGTCCGAACTCGGCGAGCGGCTCGATCGGGAGGCGCACAAGCTCCTCGACGAACTGGTTCGAACCATCGAACACCACTTTGCAGCGGAAGAACGCAAGCTGGCGGCGGTCGGCTACCCCGACCTGGAACACCACAGGGAATTGCATTTCGAAGTCCGCGAGAAGCTCGCCGAACTCCTGCTCGACGCGACCAGCGGGAAGTGCGCGCCGGTGGACATCGCGCAGTTCGTCCTCGACTGGGTCGAAAACCACGTCGTCACGGCCGACAAACCGTTCAGCAATTACCTGTCCAGCGCGAAAAGAGCCGACTGAAGCGCGGCTTGGTCATCACTGACTCGCCAGCAGCAGGCTTGCTGAAATCACGAAATGCCGACGGCGACGAACCGCGAACGACGCCACCGCGGGACAGATCGGGGATCGAAACCGGCGAACGGCAATTCCCGCCGATGACATCCGCCCTACCTCGCATGCAGCACGCACCATTCGCCCGCGCCCGGCTGCGGCGTCGCCAGCCACTCCCCGATGAAGTGGATCTGGTTGCGGTCGTGCAGGATCGGCGTGTGGCCGGTGTCCGGCACATGCATCAGCTGCAGCTCGCGCCCCTTCCCCATCCGCGCCAGCGTCGCCGGCAGCAGCGCGTCCGATTGCAGGCCGTGGATCACCAGCACCGGACAGCGCACGCGCTGCCAATCGGACCACTGGTCGAGGTTCGCGCCAGCGTCGCTTCGGTAGGCCTGCAGGGCGCGCACGTCGTGGCGGTATACCCGCCCGCCGTCGGCCTCGGACCAGCGGGTCTGGTGGTAGCTCAGGTGGAAGCGTACGTCGTCGCTGGCCGGTCCGAAGTTGCGCTGGGCGGCGCCGATCCTGCGCATCAGGTCGGCCGGATCGCGAAAGACGTAGTGTCGCGCCAGTGCCTGGGCACGCCTCGTGCGACGGCTTTTCGGGACGTACGGCCCGATGTCGTTGAGGATCAGCCGCCGCACCCGTCGCGGGTAGCGAGCGGCCAGCGCGATGCCGGCGCTGCCGCCGAGCGAGGATCCCAGCACCGTGACCGGGGCGCCGCCGAGGTGTTCGATCAGTTGCCGCAATTGCTCGACGTGGGATGCCAGCGAGTAATCGCCCTCGTCCACCAGCCAGCCGGAGGCACCACGGCCAGCCCAGTCCATGCAGATCACGTGGAAGCGATCGCGCAACGCGTCGGCCAGGTAGGCGAAGCGCATGGCGCTGTTGGCGACGCCACCGCAGCAGACCAAGCGCGGCGCCCCGCGCGTCCCCCATTCGGAATAGGCGATGCGAACCCGATAGGCCCGTCGCATCCGGCGCGGCGTACCCGTTTGGAGCCGGGTCGGGTGCTCGTATTCGAAATGGCCGGCGAGGTAGTGGCCGTCGAAGCGCGCCGCGGTGGCCTCGGCCTGACGCAGGTAGTCGTACCAGTTGCGCAGTTGCAGCGGCCCTGCGTGACCGCTGCGGGCGTTCACCCGACGCCCCCGCGGCTTCTGACGCGCTCGCGCTCGCGCTGACGCAGGACGTCGACCATGACGTTGAAGGTGCGTGCAAGCTGGCCGAGTTCGTCGCGGCCGCTGGCGCGCACGGTAGCGGCCGAATAGTCGCCGCCGCGCAGGGCGTCGGCGGCTTCGGTCAGCGCCAGGATCGGTCGCGACAGCGAGCGCGCGAAATACATCGCCACCAGCACGAACAGCATGCCGACGACGACGACGCTGGCGAGCACGTTGGAGAACAGCTGGTCGAGCGGCGACTCGAAGTAGGCACGCGGCTCGGTGACGCCGACCACCCAGTCGTGGCCGGCGACTGGCGCGTAGCCGGCGATCTCGGCGAGCCCGCTGACACTCGAGCGATAGCCGATACTGCCCGGTGCGCGGGCGCCGGCCATGGCCGATGCCAGCGTCGGCATGCCGAGGTCGTCGATGCGATCGCGGCGGAAGCGACGATCGGCAAGGATCGCGGCGAGCACGTCCGGCGCGAGTGGCTGCAGGCTGTGATAGAGCAGGCTGCGGTCGTGGTGGTAGAGGACGACGCCGTCGCCGTCCACGAGCAGCGGTTCGCGCCCGCCTTGCTGCCGCCCACGCTCGAGGATCGCATCGACGACTTCTCCCTTGACCCTCAGTACGATCGCGCCGACGACGTCGCCGCCGGCATTGCGGGCCGGTTCGGCGAAGAATATTCCCGGTTCGCCGGCGACGGCGCCGACGATGATGCCGCTGACGTAGGACTCGCCGGCGATCGCCCGCTGGAAATAGTCGCGGAACGCGAAATTCCTGCCGACCACGGCGGGATCGCTCGACAGCACGATGGTGCCGTCGCGATCGTAGGCCATCGCCAGTTGCACGTCCGGATTGGCCTTGGCCAGGTCGTCCAGCCGGGCCTGGGCGCGGCCGTCCGGCTGGCGTCGGGCCGACGGTCGCTCGAGATGGCCGACCAGGGCCTCGTCCGATGCCAGGTAGCGCGACAGCTTGCGGTTGTCGGACAGCAACTGCGCGACCCGCGCCGCGAGGCTGTCGGCCAGTTGCATCAGGTTGCGCAGTTCGCCTGCGCTGACCCGCTCGGTGCTCGCGGTCAGGTTGTACTGGGCGGTGATCAGCATCGGTGCAAGCGCTGCGAACACCATCGCCACCGTCATCTTCAGCGACAGCGGCCAGCTGCCCGGATGCAGCAGGCGGCGGCAGCCGTCTGCCAGTCGGCTGGCCAGCGATCGACGACGCTGCAGGCCACGCGCCGGCTCGTCGCCGGCCGCCAGTGCGTCCGGCAGCGCCATCGCCGCCGGATCCGCCGCGAACAGCGCACGACGGAAGTCGTCCACGCTTTGCGGGCGATCGGGCGGGTGCGGTGCGAGCGCCCAGTCGATCGCCCGCAGCAGTTCCGCACTGTAGCGCGCGGCACCACGCTCGGCGGCCGCCGCCATCGGATCGCTCACGCCGGCACGCAGTGGTGCGTCCGGTGGCTTGTCGCCGAACAGCATCCAGTACAGGGTCGCGCCCAGCGCGTAGATGTCGGTCCATGGTCCCTGGCTGCCGCTGCCGTACTGCTCGATCGGGCCATAGCCGGGGGTAACCATCGTCATTTCCCCTTCACGGCCGCCGGTGGGTCCGGCCGAGCCGAAATCGAGCAGTACCAGCGAACCGTCGGCGGCGCGCACCGAGATGTTGTCGGGCTTGATGTCGCGGTGCATGAAGCCGGCACGGTGCACGGTCTCCAGGCCGTGCAGCAGCGGCGCCAGCAGGTCCAGCAGATCGCGCTCGCTGACGCCGCCGCTGTCCGGCCACCATTGGCGCAAGGACTTGCCGCGCTCGTACTCGAGCACCATGTAGGCCGTGTTGTTGGCCTCGAAGAAGCGGGCCACGCGCACGATGTGGGGGTGGCGGAAGGCGGCCAGCGTGCGGGCCTCCACCAGGAAGTTCTCGAGTCCCCGCAGATAGAGGTCGAGACGGCGGGCACCGCGGGCGCTGATGCGCTGGTCCTCGAGACGATAGGCGATCTGCGACGGCAGGTACTCCTTGATGGCCACCCGCGCATGCAGGTGGATGTCCGAGGCCAGGTAGGTGACGCCGAAGCCACCCTGCCCGAGGACCCGCTCGATGCGGTACTCATGCAGCCGGTATCCGGTCGGCAGGGTCTCGCTGGCGGCCGGTGCAGCGCTGATCAGGTCCGCACTCGGCCTCGTCTCGGGCAGTGGCAGCACCACCGTCTGCTGGTCGTCGGCGAAGCCGGCGGAGCGCGCCGGGGACATCAACGGGGCGAGCCGCGCCATCACCCGCGTGCGTTCGTCGTCTTCGCGCCCGGGCGTCGCCACCCGCCGGGTGGCCCGTGGCAGCACGCGGGTCGCGTCAGGGTCGCCGAGGACGACCGTCGCGTCGTCGTCCGCCACCGCGGCGCCGTCTGCACGCCCCCGGGCGCCGGCTGCAAGGCCGTTCATCGTGTCCCTCCGTCAGTGTCGATCAGTTCGGCGTAGTCGAACATCGCCAGTGGCGGCGGCAGTCCCAGCCGACGCGCCACCGCAAGATTCACCGGCAGCGAGAAGCGTGTCAGCGTCTCCACCGGGATGCTCGCCGGCGAACGCCCGTGGATCAGGATCTGCTCGGCCTTGAACGCGGTGAATTGGCCGACGCTCTCGTAGCCCGACACCACCCCGGTCAGCGCGCCGGCGCGCACCAGCGCCTCGGTCGACGCAAAGGTCGGCAGGCCGACTTCGGTCGCTCGCGCCAGGATGCGCGGCGCGATCGTGGTCAGGAACGAATCCGGCGGCAGGTAGAGCCACTCGGCACCGCCCTGTTGCAGCGCGTCGACCAGATGCTCCGCGCCGGCGCCATCGGGGCGACCGGCGCCATCCAGCGGGAAAGGGCGCATCAGTACCTCGAAGCGGCTCCGTCGCCCGAGCGCCTCGATGCCAGCGACGACCAGTCGCGAATTCTGCTCGGAAGGCGAATAGATCAATCCGAGCCGCTCGAAGCTGCGGTAACTCGACATCGCGCGGATCTGCGCATCGAGCGGCGCCATGTGGGTGACGCCGGTGAGCGCGCGTGCCGGCGACGCCATCGACGGCACCAGGCGTGCCCCGACCGGGTCGGCGACAAGCGTGAACACTGCCGGCACATCGGTCAGGTGGCGCGCCGGGTCGATGCCGTCGTAGGGGCCCAGCACGCCGAGACTGACCGTCGTGCCCCAGGTGTAGACCAGGTCCGGGCGTTCGCTGCGGATCGCCTCGACGATCGCCGGCAAGCGTGCCTTGTCGCGCGCGATGTCATGCCAACGGATATCCGCCGGCACGCGCCGGGCGGCAAGGTAGGCCTCGAAGCCGTCTTCCACCCGGGTGCGGCCGCGATAGGTCACCGCGCAGATGGTCAGTCGTCGCTGCGGCCGGGTAGCGGCAAGCGCCGGCCACGCCATCGCGGCGGTGGCGGCCAGGATCAGTCGTCTGCGCGTCGTCATCGATCGCATCTCCGGCTCCAGGCCTTCAGGCCGCCGACCGGGCCACGGCCAGCGGCACGCGCGCCCGGGCCAGGACGAGCCCGCTCACCAGTGCGCAGACCATTGCCGTGGCGCCCAGCACCGAAAAGGCACCGCCAAAGCCGACCGTCGACAACAATGCGCCGGCCACCAGCGGGCCGGCAACGTTGCCGAGGCGCTCGAGCATGCGGTACGCCCCATACACCGCATCGACGCCGTGGTGGGCGACTTCGTCGCGGCACAGTTCGCCGACCAGGGCAGACTGGGCCGAAATCGCCAATGCCTGACCGAGCCCGAGCAGGCCGACCAGTACCAGCAGGCCGGCTTGGTCGGGCATCGCCGCCGCGGCCAGCACGCCGGCGCCGGTCACGCCGAGGCCACCGGTCACCAGCGCGAGCCGGCGCGCAAAGGTTTCGCCGCGCCGGGCGGCAAGCGGCACCAGCACCACCATCAGCAGGCCGTACAGCATGATCAGTCGCCCGGCGGCCGCCTGTCCGTGCCCCAGTTCGGCGACGTAGAGCGGAACCAGGTAGAACAGCACGCCGATCAGCAGGACTTTGGCCGGTATCGCCGCAAACAGGGTCAGCACCGCGAAACGGCGGTTCGCCAGCAGCCGGATCAGACTGCCCGCTCCGATGGCGGCGGACTGTGGCGGATGTCCGGGCTGCGCAGGCAGCGCCAGCATCGGTGCCAGGGCGAGCAGGCAGAGGGCGGCGGCGAGCGCGAAAGTCGCACGCTGACCGAGTTGATCGGCGAGGATGCCCCCGATCGACGGGCCGCACACGGTGGCCGCCATGATTGCGCCGACGAAGACCGCGAAGCCCCGGGTTCGCCCGCTGCCGGCCTGTTCCAGCACATAGCCCTGGCCCGCGGCGAAGACGATGCCATAGCCGGCCGCGCACAGCGAGCGCCAGGCGACGAGATCGATCAGACCGTGGGCGAGCGCGCTGCCGGCGAAGCCGACCGCGCCGATCGACGCACCGATGATCAGCGCCCGGCGGCGCCCGATGCGCTCGCTCCAGCGGCCGAAGGCGGGCTGACCGACGGCCACGATCAGCATGAAGAGCGCGATCGGCAACCCGACCACCAGCGGTGCGGCCGCTTCACCGTCGCTGCCCGCCAGCCGTCCGACGTAGGCCGGCAGGCACGGCCGGGTCAGTTCCTCGGCCAGGATGAAGGTGAATACCGGCGCTCGGATGCGCATCAGCGCACCATCGGGCGCACCGGGCGCCGTGCCGTTGGCGTGGCGTACCAGCTCGGACGCGAGCACCAGCGCCACCAGCAGCACCACCGCCACGTCGAGTCGCATGTCCGCCAGCAGCGCGCGCACGAAGGCCGGGTCGATGCCGAACACCAGCGAACCGTAACGCTGTCCCTGGTCGGCCAGCGGCACCACTGCGCGGCCCGAAATGTCATCGCGGGCGACATCCGGCGGCACCGGACCGTCCGCGAACACGACGGCACCTTCCGCATCGATTGCCGCGACGAAGGCCAGCTCCGGATTGTGTTCGCGCAATTCGCGCATCGCCTGATCGACGCCGTAGAGCGACCGGTAGGAGAAGCCGGCACCGCGCGCCCGCTCGATCAGACCGGCGAGACCGCTGCCGAGGGCGGCTGCCTTGCGCGCCGCCTGCGGCACCAGTTGCTCGCTGAAGGCACGCTGCGATTCGAGGCCGAAGACCGCCATTGCCAGCACCAGCGGCAGCAGGCAGGCGGCCGTCAACGGCCAGCGCGGGCTGCGCCCGCCATGCGCCGCCCGGCGCCGAGCCAGCCAGCCGACGGCGATCATCGAGCTCAGCGCGGCAAGACCGAAGCAGACGACCGCCGCGCCGGCCAGCCGGCGATCGGCGACGGCCATCGCCGCCGCGAGCTCCCGCTCGGCGTAATGGAGGCCGAAGTGACCGATCACCAGGCCGTAGCCGGTGCGCAGGCTGACTCCGGCGACCGGGCCGTCGTCGCTGGCGACGGCCCATGGCAGTTCATCGGAGACCTGTGCCACGCGCCTCAGTTCGCCGGGCACCTGCGCACCGACGCGATCCGCGCGCGAGCTTGCGACGATGCGACCTTCTTCATCGAACACGTCGATGCGGTCGAGCAGCGGCTCGCTCCGCCGGTGGCGCTCGAGCAGCGCCGGCAGGGTGTCCAGTTCGGCAAGACTGAGGCCGAGTCCCTGGGCGCGCTCGACACTGCGCGCAAGCTCGCGCGCTGCCGACACCACCCGCGCCTGGATGATCTGGGACAGACCCTGCTCCAGCTTCGCGCGGGTCAGCACGGTGGCCATCAGCGCACCGAACAGGCAGACCACCAACGCGACTGCCAGCAGTCGCCGGACGCCGGCCCCGGCCTGCGCCGGATCGGTGTTTGGGGGCATCGCGATCACCGGACGAAATGACCCTTCAGATTTCGGCAATCCGACAGCAGTCTTTATCGCTTTCGGCGCGGCGTCATCGACGTCGGAGGACCGATCGTGGCAAGGTGGCCGGTGTGCCGACCGCTCAGGAGCCTGCCACCATGCCCCGCTTCGCCGCCAACCTGACGATGCTGTTCAACGAACTGCCGTTTCTCGATCGCTTCGAGGCCGCGGCCAAGGCCGACTTCACGGCGGTCGAGTACCTGTTTCCGTACGAGTGGCCAGCCGAACAGCTGGCGGAGGCGCTGTCGCGCCACGGTCTCACACAGGTGCTGCACAACCTGCCGCCCGGCGACTGGGCCGCCGGCGAGCGCGGCATCGCCTGCCATCCTGGGCGCACCGGCGAATTCCAGGACGGTGTCGGGCGCGCGATCGAATACGCCCACGCGCTCGACTGCCCCCGGCTCAACTGCCTGGCCGGGATTGCGCCGGCCGGAGAGGATCCGGAGCGGCTGTGGCAGACCTTCGCGGACAATCTCGGATTCGCCGCCCGCGAGCTCGACAAGGCCGGACTGCGCCTGCTGATCGAACCGATCAACACCTTCGACATCCCCGGCTTCCTGCTCAACCGCACCGAGCAGGCGGCGCGACTGCTCGATCGGGTCGGCGCCGGCAACCTGGCGATCCAGTACGACATCTACCATGCGCAGCGCATGGAGGGCGAACTGGCGGCGACCATCGGCCGCCACCTCGGCCGCATCGGCCACATGCAGTTGGCCGACAACCCCGGCCGCCACGAACCCGGCACCGGTGAAATCAATTTCCCGTTCCTGTTCGGCGAAATCGACCGGCTGGGCTACGATGGATGGATCGGCTGCGAGTACCGGCCGGCAACGACCACGCTGGCCGGGCTCGACTGGCTGCAACGATAGGACCGACAAGCAGCTTACGGAGGAAACCGCAATGGCGAAGATCGGTTTCGTCGGACTCGGCATCATGGGCAGGCCGATGGCCGGCCACCTGATCGCAGCAGGCCACGAACTGTTCCTGCACAGCCGCAGCGGCATACCCGATGAACTGCTTGCCGCGGGCGCTGCGGATGCCGCCTCGCCGGCCGGGGCGGCGCGTGCCGGCGACGTCGTGTTCACAATGGTGCCGGACACCCCGGATGTCGAAAAGGTCCTGTTTGGTGACCACGGCATCGCAAGTGGTCTCAGCGAAGGCAAGGTCGTCGTCGACATGAGTTCGATCTCGCCGGTGGCGACGCGTGATTTCGCGGCGCGCATCAATGCCCTGGGCTGCCAGTATCTCGATGCGCCGGTCTCGGGTGGCGAGGTCGGCGCCAAGAATGCGGCGCTGACGATCATGGTCGGTGGCGAGCAGGCGACCTTCGACCGCGTCCGACCGCTGTTCGAGACCATGGGCAAGAACATCACGCTGGTCGGCGGCAACGGCGACGGACAGATCACCAAGGTCGCCAACCAGATCATCGTCGCGCTGACCATCGAGGCCGTGGGCGAAGCGCTGGTGCTGGCCGCCAAGGCCGGCGCCGATCCGTCTCGGGTGCGCGAGGCACTGATGGGCGGCTTCGCCAATTCCCGAATTCTCGAGGTGCATGGCGAGCGCATGATCAAGCGCAGCTTCGATCCGGGCTTTCGCATCGAACTGCATCAGAAGGATCTCAACCTGGCCCTGGCCACGGCCCGCGAACTCGGCGTGGCCCTGCCCAATACCGCGACCGCGCAGGAGCTGTTCAACGCCTGCCGCGCCCACGGCGGCCAGGGCTGGGACCATTCGGCGATGGTGCGGGCGCTGGAGACCCTCTCCAACCACCGCATCGCCGACTGAGGTCGGCCGGCTGACCATGGATCCGCGCGCGATCCTGCGGGAGATGTTCGACGCAGCCGTGCTCGCGGCGCAGCCGGAACGCTGCATACCACCCCATCTGCCGTCCGCCCCTGGCGGCCGGACCGTGGTGATCGGCGCCGGCAAGGCGTCTGCCGCAATGGCCCGGGCGCTGGAACGACACTGGCCGGGGGACTTGAGCGGCCTGGTGGTGACCCGCTACGGCTACGCCGTTCCATGCCAGCGCATCGAGATCGTCGAAGCCGCCCACCCGGTTCCGGACAAGGCCGGTCTCGACGCCGCCCGCCGCATGCTCGACGCGGTTTCCGGCCTCGGCAGCGACGACCTCGTCATCTGCCTGATCTCCGGTGGCGGCTCGGCGCTGCTGCCGCTGCCTGGCGCAGGGCTGGAACTCGATACCAAACAGGCGGTGAATCGCGAACTGTTGCGCTGTGGCGCGACGATCACCGAGATGAACTGCCTGCGGCGACATCTGTCGGCGATCAAGGGCGGACGGCTGGCGGCGGCCTGCCATCCCGCGCGGGTGGTCAATCTGCTGATCTCGGACGTGCCCGGCGACGACCCGATCGACATTGCCTCAGGCCCGACCGTGGCCGATCCGACCACCTGCCGCGACGCGCTGGCGATCGCCGATCGCTACCGGATCGCGCTGCCTGTCACCGCCCGCGACCTGCTCGAGTCCGGCACCGGCGAATCGGTCAAGCCGGGCGATCCGCGCCTGGCCGGTGTCGAGACCCACCTGATCGCAACACCGCAGATGGCGTTGCTGGCAGCCGCCGGCGTCGCCGCCCGCCACGGCATCCGGCCGCTGATCCTGGGCGACAGCCTGCAGGGCGAGGCACGCGAACTCGGCCGCGCGCTGGCCGGCGTGGCCATGCAGGTATCGCGTCATCATCAGCCGGCAACACCGCCCTGCGTGCTGCTGTCGGGCGGCGAAACCACGGTGACGCTGCGCGGCGAGGGCCGCGGCGGACGCAACGTCGAATTCCTGCTGTCGCTGGCGATCGCCCTCGAAGGCCAGGCCGGCACCTGGGCCCTGGCCGGCGACACCGACGGTGTCGATGGCGTCGAGGAGATCGCCGGTGCGCTGATCGCACCCGACACCCTGGCACGGGCATGGTCGGCCGGGATCGATCCCCGTGCGCGCCTCGACGAAAACGACGGCCACGGCTTCTTCGAAGCGCTCGCAGACTCGGTGGTAACCGGGCCGACGCTGACCAACGTCAACGATTTTCGCGCGATCCTGGTGCTGTAGCCGGATGTCGTTCGTGCATCGGGCAGTCGCCGATCCGTGTATTTGTTGATACGCTTCGCGCATATGCCAATGTCGGCTCGACGACTGCCGACGGACACCAACCGGGATGCCGTCGCCATGGCGGAGACAGATGGAACTCGATGACATCCGGAACATCCTGCCGCTGTTCCTGAGGCACTCGAACGCTGCGGTCGCGATCAAGAATCTCGACGCCAGCTATCTGTTCGCCAACAGCGCGTTCGAACGCTTTGCCTGCGCGGCGCCGGACAGCGTCGTCGGCGCATGCGATGCCGACCTGCTGTCGCCGGAGCGGGCCCGACGGGCGGCCGAGGCCGAGCGCACGATTCTGACGACCGGCCGTGCCGTCAGCGAAAGCGAAACCTTCGTCGAAAAAGGGGAGACGATATGCTTTCAGGTGGCCCGATTCCCGATCTTCGGTGAGCACGAACGACAGGTGGCGATTGGCCTGATCGCCGTCGAATGCCTGCCGCGGACCGACAGCGTCGTGGACGCCGAGCGCGCCCTGAAACAGGCCCAGGAGGCCAATTCGCAGCTTCGCAGCGCGATATTCACGCTCGAGGAACTGGCCAGCACCGACCGCCTGACCAACGCCTGGAACCGGCGCCGCTTCGAGGAGACCATTGAAGGCGAGACCCACCGCTCGGCGCGCTACGGCCATCCGCTGTCGATGCTGCTGATCGACGTCGACCACTTCAAGCGCATCAATGACGAATTCGGTCACCGCGAGGGCGACCGGGTCCTGGTGGCAATCAGCGCGCTGGTACGCGCAATCATGCGCAAGTCCGATTCGCTGACGAGATGGGGCGGCGAGGAATTCATCGTGCTGATGCCCAATACCGGACTCGGCCGGGCCCAGGCCACCGCCAGGCGGATCTGCGAGACCATCGCCGAATCGGAGATCGACGGCATCGGTCGGCTGACCGTCAGCGTCGGCGTCGCCGAGTACCTGCCATCCGAAACTTCGGACGAATGGATCGAACGCGCCGACCGCGCGATGTATCTCGCCAAGGAGGGCGGCCGCAATCGGGTCGAGGCCGATGCGCGCCGGGCCCTGACCCAGAACCACATCGAGCATCTGGAGGGCAACTTCGTCCAGCTGGTATGGAAGGACATGTTCTGCAGTGGCCATCCTTTGATCGACGGACAGCACCGCGATCTCTTCGCGCGCGCCAACGAACTGCTCGACGCGATGCTGTCGGGACGGCCGCGGGACGAGATCCTGCTGACCATCGAACACCTGCTGTTCGACGTCGGCAAGCACTTTCGCGACGAGGAATGGATTCTCGGTGCGCTCGAATACGGCCATCTCGACGGTCACCGGCAGGAGCACGCCCGACTGATGACGCGATGCCACGCCCTGGTCGGCGAATTCGAGGCCGGCATCGTTCCGATCGGCGAGCTGTTCGAGTTTCTCGCCCATGAACTGGTGACGCGCCACATCCTCGGCACCGACCGCGAGTACTTCGACCTGATCCGGCAAGGTGCCGTTTCCTTGCCGCTGCCCGAGTAGGTCGCAGAGCCCGCGCACCAGGCCGGATTCAACCTTTCTGTAGAAAGAAAAATACTCTATGCTTTCTACAGAGGAGGTAAGCCATGTCAACGGGTGAACACCGGATCGGCGAGCGGCCCGCCGCTGCCGAGGTGCTGACGAAAGCCGTGGCCCGGGCCGCCGAACGACTGGCGATTCCGCGCCAGTTGCTGGCCCGGGTGCTCGGACTCAGCCCGGCCACGATCAGCCGCCTGTTCGCAGGCCAGTACCGGCTCGATCCGCGGCGCAAGGAATGGGAATTCGCGTTGCTGTTCGTCCGCGCCTTTCGATCACTCGACTCGATCGTCGGCAGCGAGTCGGCCGCACGTCAATGGCTCAAGGCCAGCAACCGGGGGCTCAACGGCCGCCCGGTCGATCTGATCGGCAGTACCGAAGGGCTGGTTCGTGTCGTCCAGTATCTGGACGCCTCGCGCGGTATCGTCTGAAGCGGTCGACTGGCGCGGCATCGTCTGGCGCGTGGTCGAGGCCCAATACACCGCCGCCACGATGAAGCTGGTGGACTCCGCGGCCGAACAGGATCTGCTCGAGGCCCTGCTCGACGGCGCCAAGCCGGAGTGGCCCGAAGACACGCTGCGACTCGATTTCCTGCTGGCGACACCGTTCCGCTATCCACCGCGGGCGGGCGGTTCGCGCTTTCGCGCCGAGGCCGATCCCGGTGTCTTCTACGGTGCCGGCTCGGTACGAACCGCCTGTGCCGAACTGGGCTACTGGCGCTGGCGCTTCCTGCTGGACGCACCCGAGCTCGAACGACTCGAGCCGGTCGCCCACACGGCGTTCCGCAGCCAGATCGACACCCGCGCGGTCGACCTGCGCCATCCGCCCTTCGACCGCGACCGCGATGCCTGGGGCCACCCGTCCGACTATCGCCGGTGCCAGAACTTCGCAGCCCAATGCAGACAGACCGACCTCGGCGCCATCGTCTATGCTTCGGTACGCGACCCCGAACCCGGCTGGTGCATCGCGCTGTTGCGTGCCAGCGCGTTCGCTCGCCCGCGTCCGCTCACCGGCAACCAGACCTGGTGGCTCGCGGTCAATGCCGACGAGGTGGTCTGGCGCAGACGCCAGCAATCACTGGTGGTGGACATGCGCCGCTGGCACTTCCGAGCGGAGGAATCCCGATGAAACGCCTGCTGGCGCTGATTCCCCTGGTCTGCGCGGCGTCACTGCCCGCCGGCGAGGCCGACGTGCTATCCGCCGAAGCCCACTGCGACGACGATCGCAACTGTCGCTTCGACGTAACGGTCCGCCACGCCGACGAAGGCTGGAGTCACTACGCGGATCGGTGGGACGTCCTGGGCCCGGACGGCCAACTGCTCGGCCGCCGGACGCTGCTGCACCCCCACGTCTCCGAGCAACCCTTCACGCGCTCGCTCGGCGGCGTACGCATTCCGGCCGGCCTCGAGTCGGTACGCATCCGCGCCCACGACAAGGTGCATGGCGACGGCGGCAACGAAGTCGTCGTCGACATCCGCTGATCCGCGTTCCGGCTCGCGGACCTCGACACGAGGCCGGCGCCCCGGACACGGTCACAGCGCGTGGCAGGTCAGGCACAGCGTTGCCGGATCACGCCGCAGATAGGTCTGGGTCGCGACCGCCGAATCGGCGGGCGGCATTGCGTCGTGGCAACTGGCGCAGATCACCTGGCGATCCGGCCCGAACACCCGCGTTTCGGCGCGGTCAGGTTTGCCGTCGCGATCGTCGTCGAAAAACCAGAATGCATCGGTGCAGCCGTCCGGCTGTCTGAAATCCGCCGCCAGCGGCAGGCTGCGCCCGATCGGGTGGTGATTCGGCCGCTCAGGCTCGGTCGGCGGCGCGGCGATACCCACCTGACACTGGGCCGCCACGCCGGACGACAAGGCGAGGACGGTCAGCGGCACCAGCAGACTGGGCAGCAGCCACACCCGAATCGCCATGGCGTTGACATCCATGTCCTCATTCTAGGCGAGCACTCTTGATCGGCGGCCGGCCACCCCCATTTGATGCAGTAACAAAGCATTGACGGAAGACCCACGATGTCCCGCGACAGCCTGATCCTGGCATGCCCGGCATGCGATTCCCTCAATCGCGTGCCGGCCGAGCGTCTCGGCGAGGCACCGAACTGCGGCAAGTGCCATTCGCCACTGTTCCAGCAGCGCCCGATCGCGCTCGACCAGAACAACTTCGAGATTCATTCGGGACGCGCCGACCTGCCCTTGCTGGTCGATTTCTGGGCGCCCTGGTGCGGCCCCTGTCGCGCGATGGCACCCGCCTTCGAGGAAGCGGCGCGGTTGCTCGAACCCGGCGTGCGACTGGCCAAGGTCAATACCGAAGACGAACAATCGCTTGCCGCCCGCTTCGGCATCCGCTCGATTCCGACGCTGGTGCTGTTCCGCGGTGGCCGCGAAGTGGCCCGGCAGGCCGGTGCGATGAACGCGGCCGGCATCGTGCAATGGGTACGCGCCCAGGCCCACTGAACAGCGCGGCGGCGTGGCCCTGCCGCGGCTACCAGCATCACCCGTGGCAAATGCGGGCTAAAATCGGCGCCCATGTCACGGGCGCGAGAGATCCTGCAGCACGTTTTCGGCTATGCCAGCTTCCGCGGCCAGCAGGAAGCGGTGGTCGAGCATCTGGCCGCCGGAGGCGACGCCCTGGTGCTGATGCCCACCGGCGGCGGCAAATCGCTGTGCTTCCAGATTCCTGCGCTGCTGCGCTCCGGCACAGCGATCGTCGTGTCGCCGCTGATCGCCTTGATGCACGACCAGGTCAGCGCGCTGCGAGAAGCCGGTGTCGCTGCGGCCTACCTCAATTCCAGTCAGGACCAGGAAGAGGCCTGGGCGACCGAAATGGATCTGCGCGAGGGGCGCCTCGATCTGCTCTACGTCGCGCCGGAGCGCCTGCTCGCCGGACGCACGCTGGCGATGCTCGATGCCCTTCATCGCGACCGCGCGCTCGCGCTGATCGCGATCGACGAGGCCCACTGCGTCGCCCAGTGGGGGCACGATTTCCGGCCCGAATACCTGCAGTTGTCGATACTCGCCGAACGCTTTCCCGGGGTGCCGCGGATCGCGCTGACCGCCACCGCCGACGCTCGCGGCCGTGAGGAGATCGCCGAGCGGCTGGCATTGGACGATGCGCGCCGCTTCGTCTCGAGCTTCGATCGCCCCAACATCCGCTACCGCATCGCCGACAAGGACGGGCCACGCCAGCAGTTGCTGGCCTTCATCCGCGACGAGCACAAGGCCGAGGCAGGCATCGTCTACTGCCTGTCGCGGCGCAAGGTCGACGAGACCGCCGCCTTTCTCGTCGAACAGGGCGTCTCCGCGCTGCCCTACCACGCCGGCATGGCGACCGAATTGCGGGCGAGCAACCAGCTGCGCTTCCTGCACGAAGATGCCACCGTGATGGTGGCGACGATCGCCTTCGGCATGGGCATCGACAAGCCTGACGTTCGCTTCGTCGCCCACCTCGACCTGCCACGCTCGATCGAGGGCTACTACCAGGAAACCGGGCGTGCCGGGCGCGACGGTCTGCCGGCCGAAGCGTTGATGCTGTGGGGTGCCGGTGACGTCGTCCAGCAGCGGCGGATGATCGACATGAGCGAGGGCAGCGACTCCTTCAAGCGGCAGGCCCGCAGCCGTCTCGATACGCTGGTGGCGCTGGCCGAGACCACCGGCTGTCGGCGGCAGATGCTGCTCGCCCATTTCGGTGAGTCGTCCGAACCCTGCGGCAATTGCGACACCTGCCTGGCGCCGCCGCAGACCTGGGACGCCACCGAAGCCGCACGCAAGGCCTTGTCCTGCGTGTATCGCACCGGGCAGCGCTACGGTGCCAGCCACCTGATCGAGGTCTTGCGCGGGGAGGCCAGCGAAAAGGTGGTCGAGCGTGGTCATGATCGGATCAGCACCTTCGGCATCGGCACCGATCTCGATGACAAGACCTGGAAGAGCCTGTTTCGTCAGTTGATCGCCCGCGGTCTGCTGGCGGTGGACCACGAACGCTTCAATGCGCTGGCGCTGACCGAGTCGGCGCGCCCGCTGCTGAGGGGCGAGGCCTCGCTGCAGGTGCGAGTGCCCACGACCCGACGAAAGTCCCGCCGCGAGCCCCGGATCGTCGGCCGCGATGCGCGTCACGACGCGCTCTACGAAAAGCTGCGGAACTGGCGGGCCGAAACCGCCCGCGAGCGCAATGTGCCCGCCTACGTCATCTTTCACGACGCCACGCTGCTCGAGATCGCGCAGCTGCGACCGGCCTCGCTCGATCAGCTGTCGCAGATTTCCGGGGTCGGCGATCGAAAGCTGGAAGCCTACGGCGAACTACTGCTGGCGCTGGTCGGCGCCGAGGCGCCGGCCTGATCGTCACGGCACAATTTTTAACATAGTCGCCGGCGCGAGTCGAACCCGCACCGATCAAGCCTGATCGAATTGCTCCGTTACCGATTCGACATCGGTAACGCCGCGGTCGGCGCTGCCGGTCCTGCCGGAGTGCCCTGTGCAGCCTTGCCGATCCCTGCTCCCCGTCCTCGCCGCGGTCAATGCCGACGCAATCGCCCTGCCCGCCGACTGCGGCGGTGGCGGCCCGGCCGTCGGCGGATTCATCCCTTGCGCACGCGTGAAAGGCGGCGACCGATGAAAGATCGCCGTGTCGTCCGGATCTGTCACGCCGGCATGGAAGAGGCCGAGGTCCGTCGTTTCGAGGTCTTCGTCCGCCACGTCGAGAACGTGGAATGCCGCCTGGTGGATGAGGCCGACGCCGACGTCGCCATGATCGACACCGATGGCGAACTGGGCACCTACCTGGTGCGCGCCCATCGCATGCTGTTCCCCGGTCGCCCCATCATCCATGTTTCCGCCCAGGGCTCGCTGGGTCGCGATGCCTTGTCGGTGTGGGCACGCAAACCGGTCGATCCGAGGGCATTCGGTGATGCCGTCGCACGGGCGCTGACCGTTGCCTCGCCGCCGGTCGGCCATGGCGGCGCCGCGCCCGGCGCAGTGCGCCGGGCGTCGGCTCTGGCCCAGGACCGCAACGCCGAGCGCACCGCCAATCTCTACGTCGGCACGATGTCGGATATCGACGTCCGCGACCCTGCCCAGCGCGAACGCGCCAGCTACCATGCCGGCAACTACCTGCAGGGGCTGTTCGAGTCCGCCCGTCGCTTCGCCCGCGAGAACGGTACGGCGGCAGCCTTGCTGCATCGGCAGGATCGCATCCTCACCTTGAACGCCAACGGGCACAGCTACACGACATCGCTCGACCGCCGCAGCCTGCGCTCGCTCGCCCTGATTCCTCTGGTCAGGCAGGACTTTCGGATCGTGGTCGGCAGTGCTCGCGAAGACGGGCCATGGCATCCGGCCACGCCATTGCTCTGGGAACTCGCATTGTGGGCCGCGCGTGGCCGGATTCCTTTCGGCGTGCCCTTCGACGCGCCGGTAAGGTTGCTGCGCTGGCCCAACCTGACTCGCCTCGCACTGACCCCCGACGCCATCCGCATTGCCGGACTGTGGTCCGGGCATCCAACTTCCCTGCTGCTGAGCGCACGCGCCCTGCAGGTGCCCCAGCGCCATGTCTTCGCATTCTTCAGCGCGTGCCGCGCGCTCGACCTGCTGCGCCTCGAGGATGCGCCGAAGAACCTGCCTGCGAGTGCGCAGCCGCACCCCTCGCGTGAATCGGCAAGCCGCGGGCTGTTCGACCGCATCCTCGACAAGCTGCCTGGCCGAACCTCCGGGGATGCACAACCGTGACGAGCCGGTTCAAGATCATCTTTTCGGGACCACTCGGCGCCGGTAAGTCGGCGGCCATCGCGGCGGTCAGCGAGGTCTCACCGGTCCATGGTGAAGGCGCCGCGGCTGGCCCAAGCCCGGCAAACACCCGAATGGACATGGACTTCGGCGCGATGCGACTCGGCGACGGCTCCACCGTGCATCTCTATGGTGCGCCGGGCCGCGAACCGCTGGAGGCGACGCGAGACATCCTGACCGAAGGTGGCGTCGGCCTGATTCTGTTGATCGACAGTTCGCGCAACGACCCGTTGGCCGATCTCGCGCAGTTCGTGGCGGGTTTCGAACGATTCATCGCGAGTACCGGCCTGGTGATCGGGGTGACTCACCGCGACCTCTCGGCCACCCCGGCGCTGGATGCCTTCGCGGACAAGCTTGCAGCGGCCGGCTACGGTGCCGTACCGGTGTTCGAGGCGGACCCGCGCGACCGTCGCGACGTCGGCATCCTGATCGAGGCCCTGCTGAGCCTGATCGATCCGGTCGCACGTGCCTGATCCGGCTGCCGGCACGACGCATTTCCCGCCGGATCTCGCTGCGGGCTATCCTCGGCGACATCGGGCCAGAAACAGGGAAGCGATGCCGTGAGACCACTATTCGATCGCAACATGCGGCACGTCGGCTGGCTCGACGGCGACCATGTCTTCGACTGCGACATCGTCTGGCGGGCCTTCGTCTGCGGCGAACACCTGTTCTGCGCCGTCAGCAACGAGTGGCGGGGCAGCCGCCACGGCAGCGCGCTGCTCGACGCCAGCGGCCTGATCGTCGCCTGGCGGGAGGGCGAGCCACCTCGGGCGCGACGTCGCCAGTCGCCCGCCGCGCTACCCGCGATGCCGATGCGACCGTTCCGTCCAAAGCGCCCGATCGACCCGCGCCGCCCGCTGTTTCCGAAGACGCCACTCGAGGAATGGTCGCCGCTCAGTTGGCAGCAGTGGCTGTTTCCGCCACCGCTGCCATCCGAGCCCGACGAGCCGCCGGCCGGCACCGACGAGCCAGCGAACAACGCCGGCACGTCCGGCTGAATCGTCGAATCCGCGTCGGAGTCCCGACCGCTACGATCAGGCCGGGCGCTCGACGAAGGCCTGCGCCAGTGTGTCCATCGCCTGCATTGGAACGCCATCGGCGTGGCGCACCATCAAGGTCGGCACGCGGGCAATCGGGTCGGCCACGGGTTTCTTCTCCAGTTCGGCCGCCAGTGGCGACAGATCCAGTGCCCGCCGCGGCAGCAGGGTCCAGCCGAGGCCGGCCGACACGCAGCCGACGATGCCTTCGAGGGTGCCCATCTCCATCACCGACGACACCGGGTGGCCGCAGTTGCGTTGCCAATCGAGCGCCCGTGCGCGATAGGCGCAACCCTCGCGAAACAGGATCAGCGGCAGGTCGTCGCAGCCGGGATCACCAACCAGCACCAGTTCCTCCTCGACCACCGGCTCGCAAACCAGTCTCGGATGCGCAATCGGACCGGCGACGAAGGCACAGTCGAGACGGTGCGCAAGCACCTGCTCGACCAGCGCTGCCGAGGTGTCGGTGGATACCTGCAGCGTGACCCCCGGGTGATGCTTGCGCACCGCCTTCAGCGCCCGTGGCAGGTGGATCGCGGCAAAGGTTTCCATCGTGCCGATTCGCAGTTCGCCGCTGCCGGCCCCGACCTGGCGCACCGCGGCCTCGGTCTGCTGTGCCAGCCGCAGCAGACGGCCGGCGTAGTCGAGCAACACACGTCCGGGCGGCGCCAGTTCCAGCCCGCGGCCTTTGCGGAAGAACAGATCGGTTCCGAGTTCCTGCTCGAGCCGGCGGATACGGCTGGTGACATTCGACTGCACCGTGTTGAGGCGCCGGGACGCGGCCAGGATGCCACCTTCCTCGACCACGGCAACAAAGGTTCGCAGGGCACTGAGTTCCACATCAATTCTCTAAATTCGAACACAAGTATCAAATCTAATCGATTGTAGAGATATCGTAAATACGCTACTTTCGACCATCGACCAAGAAGCCGTGCCGACCATGAGCGACGATTCCCGCCAACGTTTCCGTGTCCTCGCCGCCGGCGTGCTGAGCCTGGTGCTGTGCATGGGCATCGCCCGCTTCGCCTATACCCCGCTATTGCCCCTGATGCAGGCGCAGGCCGGGCTCGGTGCCGCAGGCGGCGGCTGGCTGGCCGCCTGGAATTACCTCGGCTACCTCAGCGGCGCGCTGATCGCCGCCAACATCTCGAATCTGGTGCTGAAGGACCGCCTGTACCGCATCGGCATGGTGCTGGCGGTGCTGTCCACCGCCGCGATGGCCGCGAGTACGTCGCCGGTATGGTGGTGCGCCTGGCGCTTCGTCGCCGGTCTGTCGAGCGCCGCTGGCATGCTGCTCGGCACCGGACTGATCCTGAACTGGCTGATCCGGCACGATCACCGGCCCGAACTCGGCATCCACTTCGCCGGCATCGGCCTTGGCATTGCCCTGTGCGCGGCCGCGGTCGCGATCATGAGTCGATGGTTCGACTGGCAGGACCAGTGGCTGCTGTTCGCGCTCGCCGCGGGCGCCCTGCTGGTGCCGGCCCTGGCCTGGCTGCCGCGACCGCAAGTGACGGCCCAGACCCGCAGTGGCCTGCCGATGGTCGACGCGCCCCCCTCGCCGCTGTTCATGCGGCTGTTCATGGCCGCCTACTTCTGCGCTGGCGTCGGCTACGTCGTCAGCGCCACCTTCATCGTCGCCATCGTCGACGCCCTGCCCGGCCTCGCCGGGCGCGGCGCGCTGGTGTTCCTGGTGATCGGCGTGGCGGCGACGCCGGCCTGCATCCTGTGGGACCTGATCGCCCGCCGCATCGGCATGCTGAACGCGCTGCTCATTACCGGCTGGCTACAGATCGGCGGCATCCTCCTGCCGCTGGCCGGCGGCCTTGGCGCGGCGCTGGCTGGTGCGGTGCTGTTCGGCGTCACCTTCATCGGCCTGGTCAGCCTGGTGCTGACGCTGGCTGGCCGCTATTACCCGACCCGGCCGGCGAAGATGATGGGAAAGATGACCTTGTCCTACGGCGTGGCGCAGATCCTCGCCCCGGCGATCACCGGCTGGATCGCCGAGACCAACGGCAGCTATGCCGGCGGCCTGTTGCTGGCGGCAGCCGCGATGCTGGTCGGCAGCCTGCTGCTGCTCGCCTTGAAGCTGGTCGAACGGCGCGATCTGAAGCATGCGATGACCGCCTGACACGGCCGCACACTGGGAGGAGCAAATGTCGCGAGATGCCCTGCTGCAACGCCTCGGCGTCGAGGTGCCGATCCTGCTCGCGCCAATGGCCGGCGCCGGTGGCCCCGCGCTGGCCCGCGCGGTCGCCCGCGCCGGCGCACTGCCGGCCCTGCCCTGCGCAATGCTCGATGCCGCCGCGCTGCGCCGCCAGGTGGCGGAAGTCCGCAGCGACTACGGCGGCCCGCTCAACCTGAACTTCTTCTGCCACCAGCTGCCGGCTCCGGACGACGCAGCCCAGCATGCCTGGCGCGAGCGCCTGGCGCCATACTACCGGGCACTCGATCTCGACCCGTCGGCGCAGGCCCCGGCCGCCGAGCGCCGCCCCTTCGATGCCACGACCTGCGCATTGGTCGAGGAGCTGCGGCCCGGGGTCGTCAGCTTCCATTTCGGCCTTCCCGAGGACGCCCTGCTCGCCCGGGTCAGGGCGAGCGGCGCGGTCGTCCTCAGTTCCGCCACTACGGTCGCCGAGGCGCGCTGGCTCGCGGCCCGCGGCGTGGACGCGGTCATCGCCCAGGGCCTCGAGGCGGGCGGCCATCGCGGCAGTTTCCTCGACGACGATCCGGCCAGCCAGCTCGGCACCTTCGCCCTGCTGCCTCTGGTGCGCGACGCGGTCGCGGTGCCAGTGATCGCCGCCGGTGGAATCACCGATGCCCGCGGCGTCGATGCCGCCTTCGCCCTTGGGGCGAGCGCGGTCCAGCTCGGTACCGCCTACCTGCGCGCACCCCAGTCGATCATTTCGTCGCTGCACCGGACCGCGCTGGCCGCCGCGGACGCACCGACCCAGCTCACCAACCTGTTCTCCGGCCGGCCGGCCCGCGGCCTGCGCAACCGGCTGATGGCCGAACTCGGGCCGATTGCCGAGGTACCGCCATTCCCGACCGCCGGCCACGCGCTGGCGCCGCTGCGGCAGGCCGCCGAGCAGCAGGGTCGTACCGACTTTTCGCCGCTGTGGGCCGGTCAGGCCTATCCGCTGGCGCGGGAGGAGGACGCCACCGAAATCACCCGGCGGCTCGCCACGGCGATCGGGAGCCCCACGCGCCACTAATGGATCACGGCTGTACGCCGAGCCGGTAGATCGCCCCGCCGGGCAGATCCACGATGTGGATCTCGCCGTCCTCGTCCTCGCCGAAACTGGCAATTCCGAGTCCGCTCGCGAGCAGCACCGCGCCCGACCAAGTGCCGTCCACCGCCCGACGCAGGGCGCGAATGCGACCACTGCAGAAATCTCCGTGCAGGTAGACGCCTGCCAGTGCCGGATGCCGGCGTCCGCGGTAGACGTAGCCGCCGGTCACCGAACAGTCGCCGTCGCCATGCCCGTATGCGGCGACCGGCGGCTTCAGCCCATTCTCGTCACAGGATGCGGCTGCGAAGCAATCGAAACCCTCCATCCGCTTCCAGCCGAAGTTCTGCCCGGCAGTTTCTCCGGCAGACAGGTAGTCGATCTCTTCCCAGTCGTTCTGGCCGACGTCGCCGATCAGGATGTCGCCGTTCGCGCGATCGAACGAAAAGCGCCACGGATTGCGCAGGCCCAGCGCCCAGATCTCGTTGCCGAAGGGGTTGTCGGACGGAACGGCGTAGGAGCCGTCGCCAGCGACGTCGATTCGCAACAGCTTGCCGAGCAGCACGTCAGTGCGCTGGGCGCTGCCCTGCGGATCGCCGGCACCACCACCATCGCCGAACGACAGATAGAGCAGACCGTCCGGGCCGAAGGCCAGGTGACCGCCGTTGTGGTTGGTGAAGGGCTGGGCGACGCGCAGCAACACGCGCTCGGACGACGGATCGAGTGCATCGGCGCCGGCGCCTCGCGTGAAGCGCGACAGCACCAGGTCGCCGACACCGGTGTCGTCGGTGTAGAGCACGTACGCCCGACCGCTCGCAGCGAAGTCCGGCGCGAAAGCGAGCGACAGCAGCCCCTGCTCGCTGCCACCGGCGCGCACCCGGTCGCGAATGTCGAGAAATGCCTCGGCTATGACGACACCGTTGTCGATCACGCGAACTCGACCCGCCTTTTCGACGACGAACATCCGCCCGCTGCCGTCGCCGGCGTGGGTCAGAAGCAATGGCGCATCAAAGCCGTCGGCGACCAGTATCAAGGTCACGGCCGGCAGCTCGTCGGACTCGTCCTCACCATCGCCGCCCCGGTTGAACCCGACCTCCACCGAGCCGCCGCCGCATCCCGCCAGCAGCAAGGCAGTCGCGAACGCCAAGGCCCGGCCCATGGCACCCGTCATCGGAAATGCACCCATCGCGTCGCTCCGTGCGATCCATTGCCATTGTGGACCCGGGCGGCCGAGCATGCTGCGCCGAGGTCGTGAAAGGCTGTCGAATAGACGCACAGGCGTCATCGGGTCCGTCGTGTGAACCAGCACTTCGGTTCCGCTCGGACAGAATGCGCCCGACGTCGCCACGAAAGAGGGTTCGGTTGGCACTAACGCCGACGTCGGATTCGCCCCATGGCAGGTCGCACGCCAGCGCAAGGTCGTCAATGCCGGGCTGACTGGGAAGCGTGGCGTGGTTCGATAATGGACCTGACACCCAGCGAAGCCCAATATCGGTTGGATTCGCCTAGCTTTTGCCTGAATCGAGAAATCAATTTCCATCCTTAAATTCACTCGATCTTTCGTGCAACCCGGAACCCTACGCGTTTGTATCTCGCCCCGACCTCGCCTTTAAAGCTGTTGAGCATCAGCGCCTGTGACGGCAGAACGTGCCATGGCCCACCACGAATTACGCGAAAACTGCAATCCACGGTCTTCTGATCACTGCTGTTACGTGCAACAAATTGAGGCACATTCTCGCCCCAGCAATCTGCAGTCCATTCCGCTGCATTGCCGACCATGTCGTAAAGACCGAAGCCATTGGCGTCAGGGGTAGAGGTGCCAACGCGAAAGGTCTTGCCGTCCATCCACGCACCATTCTGCGCATCTGGACCACCAGAATAGCCGCTGTACTTGTCATCGAGCGGGAAGAACTCGTTGTCGTTTCCCCGCGCTGCATACTCCCACTCCACTTGAGAAGGGAGCCGGTATCCTTGGCCAGATCTTTCTGATAACCATTTGAGGTACTCTTCGATGTCACGCCAACTGATTCCCGTCACCGGTTGGCGACCGCGACCCCACAAATCTTCAGGACTGAATCTGCAGGCATTTGCCGCGACACAGGCGTCCCACTCACTGTAGGTGGATTCATATTTTCCAATCGCGAACTGCGTGGCGATTTGCACCGGAAGCTGAGGGTCATCTTCCTTGAACAGCCTTCGATCCCCGTCGAGCAAGCCCATCAATACACTTCCAGCGGGCACCACGATCATCTCGGGGCAACCGACACAGTCGCGGAAGCTGTCGCCGGGCTCGTACTTCACTTTAGGCTTCTGACTCACAAACTTCTGCAAACTGATGCGCTCAGCAGTTTCATGCTGGGCCTGTTCAGCTGCAGTTGTCGTCACAGCGGAAGCCTCCGGCATTTGAGCCAATTTGGTACGTGACGATGCTCCATCTCTATCTGGACTGGCGACTAACAAACCAATCCCTGCCGCAACCACGATTCCAGCAACAATTAGCCAAGCTTTGCCTGCATTGAGTGAACGATCGGCATCCGGACCTTCGCGATCCTGGCTGGTGCGAGGCGAACCCTCGGCTGCCATGCGAACTTCCTTCGCAGGCACAGTGCCATTCACTTGTTTCCGGGATGGCCGCAGCTCAGGCAATCCGCTCAGCATAGCAAGCAGGGCCGCGACATCCTTCTCCCAATGGCGGTTGACGATCGGGTAGGCTTGGCGTCGAGCGAGGCCACGAATCGCCTCCGGCAATTCGGCAGTTTCGGGCATCTGTGCGCCGTCTACCAGCAACGGGAACACCCGCACACCGTCGCGGTTGAGGCATTGGGCGATCTCGCGGCAAACCCAGTCGTCCGGGTCGTCGAGACGACGTCGACCGCTCGCGTCCCTCGCCGACAGCCAGCGCGGCCCGATCACCACAAGCGCGGCGGCGCAGTTGCCCAGTTCCCGCTCCAGAGCAACAACGAAATCTTCGCCCGGCGCAATGCTGGTCCAGTCCTGAAATACCTGGTTGTCCGGAAAGGCGGGCTGCAGGTCAGCGACCAGGCGACCGACGACGGCTTCGCTGTCGGCACGTCGGTAGCTGACAAAGATGCGCTGCCGTGTCCGAGTGGCGGCGACCGGATTCATCGGCGTCCCCTTCACTTATTCTGTCGGCCACCCGATTGTATGCGATGAGCAAGTAGAGACCGAACCGTAAAGTCACCTACGGTGTCGGTACAACAAGCGCCGGTCGGCGGCCAGCTCGACCGTGGCCGTCGGCGCCGGCTTCGGCGCGACGAACGAAAACGCCCCCGCGCACGTGCGCGGGGGCGTCGTCACGCCGGCAACCGTCGGCTGAACGCGACTACTGGCCGAGCCCGAGCTGCCGCATGAAGTCCTGGTTGTCCCAGAACAGCCACTCGTGGTCCATTGTGCCGTCCTTCCAGTGGCCGATGGTCGCCATGCCGATCGCGAAGCGCTTGCCGGTCGGCGGGATCGTCTTGCCGTCGCCGATCGGCATCGGCTCGGTGAAGGTGCCGGTCATGACGCCGGTCACCGCGGTCCAGGAGCCGGAGCCGAAGCGGATCGGATGGACCTGGATCGAGGTGTCCGGCGCGAACACGAACATCGCCTTCAGATCGTCGATGTGAGCGGCGATGCCCTTGGTTTCGTGGCCGTCCGGCCAGGTCACGACGATGTCCTCGGCGTGACTCTCGTGCAGGCGGTCCCATTTCTGGTTGGTGAAGACGTCGAAGTCCAGCGTGTCGAAGACTTGCAGGCGCTGTTCGACATCGGCGGCCTGGGGTTCGTGCGGCGGTGCCGGGGTCGGCGGGTTCTCGGCCATCGACTGGGCCTGGGCGGCGGTCGCGGCGAGCAGCGTGACGGCGGCTGCGAACAGGGCATTGCGGGCGTTCATCATGATCTTCCTTCTGTCGGTGGTTGGGGAAACGCGGGGTTCAGGCCTTGCGCAGCCAGGTCGGGGCGATGCCGGTGCCGAGCCCGGCGCCGTAGCCGAGATAGATGTTGAGTCCGGCCAGCGGCTCGAGATAGCGGGCGTTGACCAGGCCGCCGGCGTCGATCACCTCGAAGCCGATCGCCTCGGCGATGTCGCTGGCCACACGCTTGGCACGCGCGCTGTCGCTGGCGACGAAGACGCTGACCCGCTGGCCGTCACCGAAATCGGCGCCGTCGGCGAGTACTGGCGCGAACACGGTGTTGAAGGCCTTGACCACTTCCGCGCCCGGCAGCGCGCGGGCGATCTCCTCGGCGGCCGATGTGTCGTGGCCGATCGTCAGGCCCATGTAGTCGGCGGTCAGCGGGTTGGTGATGTCGATCACCACCTTGCCGTCGAGGGCGCCGACCGATTTGAGCGCGCCGAGCGCGTCGCCGTAGCCGGTGGCGACGACGACCACGTCGGCGGAAGCAGCGGCACCTTCCGAAGGCACCGCCGCGGCGCCGGGGTAGGCCACGGCGAGGGCCTCAGCCTTGGCCAGATTGCGCGCGGTGACGCTGACCTGGTGGCCGCCGCGGACCAGTTGCCTGACGAAGGCCGAGCCCATCTGGCCGGCACCGATGACGAGAACGTTCATGATCGACTCCTTGTGTCGAGGCAGCGACGTTGCTGCGGTGGAGTCACTGTACGAGCGCTTCAATCTGCAATAAACATCCTATTAAGTGAATTTTTATCCCTAAATATGCAACAATTCTCCCGCACTCCCCTGCGCGGCCCCGGTGAGCACCGGATGCGTTACGAATTGCCGCCAGCCGGTAGGCCGGACAACTGCGGCGCACCGCGGCCGGCCGTTCTCGTCTAAGTTGACGGAAAGAATTCGATCGAGCGAGGCGGCCGCCAATGACGCAGGACCTGCGCTTCCGCACCCACGAAGTCTGCAATCAGCCGGCGCCGCTGGCTCACTACAACGCGTGGACCAGCGACACCGCGCTCGCCGAGGCCGTCGCCCGCGAGGGCGGCGGCTGGGCGGACCACGAACTGACGGACTACGGTGGTCTGGTGGGCGGCGAGATGCGCGCGCTGGGCGTACAGATTCCACCCCAACGTGAC
>JAGRFY010000047.1 GCA_020445765.1 Rhodocyclaceae bacterium
ACAAACTACAACTCTATTCTGACGTGGTTTGCGCCAAGCATCTGACATGAGGCTAGGGTATAGCCTTAACTGACACCACGTCCCAGAGCCTGATATAAAGGAACACTATCGACTAGGCGTTGTGCCTGGGCCGCAACCATATTGATCCGGATTGACTGTGCCTGTTGCTGCGCGATGAGCAGTTGCAGGTAGCTGGCCGCGCCCAGCCGGTATTGCCGCTCGACCGACTGCAAGGAGGCCTGTGCAGCCATATCAGCGGCAGCGAGGGCAGTCAAAGTTTGTGCATCGCTTTCCACCGCGCGCAGGGTGTCGGCGACGTTACGCAAAGACTCCAACACGACGCTCTGGTAATTGGCTGCGGCGGCATCAAAAGCGGCGAGCGCCGCTCTTTTTTCAGCGGGTAGCCCTGGATTAAAAAGAGGCTGGGTGAGCTGCGCAACCAGGCCCCACACTGCCGAGCCACCACCGAACAGGGCACCGGTGGTCAGCGCTTGAGAGCCAAGGTTGGCGCTCAGGTTGATCTGTGGGTAGAGCTTGGCGATAGCCACACCATAGTCTGCATTGGCCGCATGCAACAGCGCCTCTGACGCCTGGATATCCGGTCGGCGGCGCACCAGTTCTGAGGGCACGACGAGCGGCATCTCGACGGGCAGAGTGAAATCGGCCAGAGTGAAGGCCGGGATGCCACCCGTGCCTGGGGCACGACCGGCTAGCACCGCCAGTAGATGTTCGGTTTGTTGCAGTTGTTTACGCAGCGCAGGCAGTTCTGCCCGCGTTTGCTCCGCCTGAGCTTGTAGGCTTAACGCTTCATCAGGTGAGGCCTGACCGATACGCACGCGTTCATGGGCTAGGCGCAGTTGCTCATCCTGCACGCGCAAAATGGCAGTAGTGGCTTCTAGTTGCGCGGCGAGGCGTGCTCGGGTAATGGCAGCGGTTGCCATGTTGCCGGCAAGGGCCAGGCGCGCAGCATTCAGTTCGAAGCGACGGTAGTCGGCGCGAGCAGCCAAGGCTTCGAGTGCGCGCCGGTTGCCGCCAGCCAGATCGAGGTTGTAATGCACGCCAACGCTGGCGTTGTAGAGGCTGAATTGACGTGCGTCTCCGCTCAACCCTTGGCTACTGGGACTCATTTGCTGGCGCTGAGATCCCAGTGCGACATCTACCTGTGGATATTGCGTCGAGCCCGCCTGTGCGGCAAGAAGCTCCTGCGCCTGTCGCAAATTGGCGCTGATGCTCGCCAGCGTCGGGCTGACATGGAAAGCTTCGTTGATCAGTCCGTCGAGTGCGGATGAACCCAAGCTTTGCCACCATTGCGTTTCGATCGGAAGCCCTTCGACTAGACGTTGTGTTTCGCCGAACTGCGTGGGAGCGGACGCGGTTCTATCAGCTACCGGTGTTGCAGTGTAGCGAGCCACATCGGGTGCGGTGGGACGCTGAAAATCAGGGCCGGCGGCGCAGCCGGCCAGACCGGCGGTGACCAGACCAGCTACTAGGTAAGTTGCCGCAAGCCGTCTTTCGAGGCTGATGGGGCGCTGGCATGTTTTAGCGTGCTCCATAAAAATGCTCCACGAAAGGTTTACGGAAAGCTTGGTGGCAGCCCAAGCAGCTTTCCTGCACGTGGGCGAATGATTGGATCACCGCCTTGCCGTCGCTGCTCGCAGCAGCCAGCTTCATGGCCAGCGCCGCCTCGTGAGTCTGCGCGTCAAAGTTTCTGAACTTGGTCGCATCAGCGCCGAGGTAAGCAAGGATGCGCATTTTTTCAGTAAGCGGTGGCTCGGGGTGTGCAGCAACTTTTGGGGCGAGCTGAACGACCTGAACCCATTCCTCCTGCGAAATCGCACCGGTAATAGCCTGCATGTTGCGCCCGAGTTCCTGCATGATCTTGCGTAGCGCCAGTGGCTCAATCTGGGTAGCGTCACCAGCCCAAGCGGGCAACTGAAAACCCCATAAAAGCAGGCAGGCCGTAACGGTCAGGGTGATAGTTCCAAATGCGTGGCTGTGTTTGCGGTGGGTCATGAAATTCTCCTGTAATTCAATCGTTCTCTCATTCGAACTCCCGCCCTTCGCCAGCTTCCTCATGGGTCACACCGTCGCGGATGTGGTAGATGCGCTTGAAAGTGGGGATGATCTTTTCGTCATGGGTGACGACGATGATGGCGGTCTCGAACTTCCGAGCCATGTCATTGAGGATGCGGATCACAGCCATGGCGCGCTCGGAATCCAGCGGCGCAGTGGGTTCATCGGCCAGGATCACCGGGGGACGATTGACCAATCCGCGCGCGATGGCAACCCGTTGCTGCTCGCCACCGGAGAGTTGCGAGGGCATCGCGCGAGCTCGGTGTTGCACATCAAGCGCCGTGAGCAATTCCAGTGCCTTCGCGCGCGACTCTCCATTCGCGACGCCTGCAAGCATCGGCAGCAGCGCCACGTTGTCGGTGACATCGAGAAACGGAATCAGGTATGGTGCTTGGAAAACGAAACCGATCTTGTCGCGCCGCAAGGCGCGCAAGTCGCGGACTTTCCAGCCATCGTCGTAGATCACTTCATCACCCAGCGTCATGCGCCCGGCGGTCGGATCAATCACTGCGCCCAGACATTTGAGCAGCGTGCTCTTGCCGGACCCGGAAGGGCCAATCAGGCCAACCACCTCGCCGGGTGCCACCTGCATGTCCACGCCTTTCAAGGCATCGACCGCGGTATCCCCCTCGCCATAACGTTTTCTCAAACCTTCGATGCGAATGCCTTTGCCACTCATCTCAACCTCCAATGGCTTCGGCCGGATCGACCTTGAGTGCCATGCGAATGGCGACGATGCTGGCTAGAACGCAGATCACGAGCACGGCGAAAAAACCGGCGATGGAGTCGAACGGCATCAACAGTACGTACTTGGGAAACAGGGGCGCTGAGAAAGTGGCTGTGATCTTGCCGACCACGAAACCAATCACGCCCAGGGCGAGCGCCTGCTGCATGATCATCGCGGCGATGGTTCGGTTGCGTGTGCCGATGAGCTTCAACACCGCGATCTCGCGGATTTTGTCCATCGTCAGCGAATAGATGATGAAGGCAACGATGGCCGCGCTAACGATGGCCAGAATCACTAAGAACATGCCGATCTGCTTGGCCGAGGTGGCGATCAACTTGCCGACGAGGATGTCTTCCATCTGTGCCCGGGTGTAGACCGTCAAACGCTTCCAGCGCCGGATGGATTCGGCAACCTCGTCCGGCGTATGGCCAGGTTTCAGTGTGACCAGTACTGCATTGACGAACGCGTTGGTGCTCTGTGAAGCAATCACGGCATCCAGCAAACCTGGAACACCGGGTCGATTGAAAGCCGGGTTGGCTTCGGTGCGACGCCGGCTTTGCCAAATGGCGTCGTTGTCCTTGAGGAACTGAGCCTCTTGGGCATCCTTGAGCGGAATGAATACCATCGGGTCGCCGCTGGACGACACCATGCGCCGTGTAAGCCCAACGACGGTGTAATGATTTCGGCGAATGGCAAGACGATCTCCCAGTTTGAAGCCGGTGGCGATGTCGGCAACCGCCTCGTAGTGACCGCGCGTGATCTGGCGTCCAGCGACGAGATAAGGAGGCCATCCGGGTGTAGCCCCCAACGCGCCGGGCGCGATGCCGACCACCATGGTGCGTACATCACTCTCGCCCTTGCGTACCTGCATGGTCAGGTAGGTCACGTTCGCTGCCTGGGCGACTCCCGGCATGGCGAGGATGGCGCGATACACGTCATCGTTGAGGCTGGACGACTCCGCATAAGGACCCAGAGTGTCCTTTTGCACCACCCAAAGGTCGGCGCCACTGTTGTCGAGCAGCGCCTTGCCGTCGTCCACCATGCCCCGGTACACCCCGGCCATGACCAGGGTGACGCCGATCAGCAGACCCAGACCGATGCCAGTGAAGACGAACTTTCCCCAGGCATGGAGAATGTCGCGGCCGGCCAGGCTGATCATCGTGACACTCCTGGGATGTGGTCGACCACATGGATGCGGCTGCGCGCCGTCAGTGCCTTTTCGCTATAGGTCACAACCTGGTCCCCATTCTTGAGCCCTTCGCGCACCTGCACGTAACCATTGAGGTCGGAAGTGCCGAGCTTGACCGGGGAGAAACGCAGATCACCATCCACGATTTGCCAGACCCCGACTTTGTCGCCCTCACGCTGGACGGCAGAGTTGGGGATCAGTGGAGCGGCCGGGAGCGCCGGCAAGTCAACCGTGACTTCGCCCAGTTCACCCACCGGTGGCAAAGGTTCTGGTTTGTTATCGAATGTCACCTTGGCGAGCGTTTCCTCGGTTACCGCGTCGGCCTTGGGTTCCACCCGCAGCACGCGACCATTCAACGTCTGGCCGCCACGCGAACGCAGGACGATACGAGCCGGCAGCCCCCCAGCCAGCCCCGATGCGCTGATCTGGTCGAAGCGCACATTGATCCACAAACTCTTGGGGTCGATCACTTCCACCACGGCCTGGCCTGCGACGATGGTCGTGCCGGGATCGGCATCGCGCACGGCGACTACACCGTCGACCGGCGCGATCAGGCGCAGATTGCTCCGCTGCGCGACGAGTCCTTCGCGGTCGGAGCGTGCCCGGGCAATATCTTCCCGAGCGGCGGATAGGGCGGCATCGGCGATCTGCAGTTCCTGCCGCTTGGTGGTGACGATTTCCTCGCTGGTCGAGCGCACCGCAAACAATTGCTCATAGCGGCGCGCCTGGGTTTGCGCGTAGGCTTGCCGGGCTTCTGCCTCGCGCAAAGCCGCTTCCGCACGCTTGAATGCCGACTCCTGTGAGCGCACCCGATCATCGAGGTCGACCGGATCCATCTCGCCGAGCACATGTCCGGCCTTGACCTGGTCGCCTACATGCACCTCCAGGCGTTTGACGCGCCCGGCAAACGTCGGCCCGATCTTGTAAGTGTAGCGCGCCTCCACCGTACCGATGCCGAACAGCGCCGGTGTGATAGCCCGTGATTCCACACTTGCCACCGTCACAGCGACCGGGGCGAGCGGCCCTGATCGCAGACCGACATAAATAAAAAGCACCAACAAAGGAATGATGACGGCAAGCAGCGCCAGGGTGCGGCCTTGCAAGGGTAACTTTTTCATTGCGCACTCCTTATGCCACGCCGATAAATTGCAAAGACGCGCGGCGCATCGCGGTGCATACGTCCCACATCACCCGCCAGCAGCGATTGCATGACCAAGCCCTGGATCGTGCCAATGAACAGCGTTGCCGCCGCCTCGTTGTCAAGCAAGGGAGACAACTCGCCGCTGGCCTTGCCTTTCTCGATGAGACGATGCAAACGTTCGCCGTAGCGCTGAATCAAGGTTTGCACCATGCGCTTGGCCGGTGTCGATTCGGCACGCTGAAGCTCACCAAACATCATTCTTGGCACGCCTGGGTGCTCAGCTACGAATTCGATATGACTCATGAACATCGCCTCCATGGCTGCCAAGGGCGACTCGATTCCTTGTGCGGATCGATCGATTCTGGCTAATAGGCGCTCTGCTACCCACTCCATGACCGCCTGCCAAATGGCTTCCTTGTTCGGGAAGTGCCGAAACAACGCTCCCTGGGTCAAGTTCATGTGTTTAGCGATAGCCGCAGTGGTTATCTCGCTTGGGTTTTGTGAACCGGCAAGCGCCACGACGGACTCGACAGTTACGGCACGACGTTCATCGGCCGGCAGATGCTTTGGATGGGTGTCCACGAGCACTCCTTGTAAGATAGTAATTGATTACTATCTTACCACGAGAGGCAACTCAAACAAGAGAAAACCCGACGTACTCGTCAATATCTAGCGTCTGCAATGGGCTTAACGTGCTTTATTTTCCGTTTTCTGAGACGTCCCCAGGTAGCCGCGCTCGGAACGGTGCTTCTTGTTGAGTTGGGCACGGAGATCCTCGAGCGCCGTGACGTCCACCTCCTCGACGTAGGTGAAGTGGGGAATGCGGCGCTTCGACTCCTGCATCTTCTCGGCGATCCTGCGCCGCAGGCCGATGACCTGAACCACTGTCTCGTCCGTTCGCTGCGCACCGGGCGTGAAACGCCCGCCTGGCGGAACGTTGAAGGCCAGCGGAGCTGCGAAGGAGGCGCCCCGCGGCGTGCGGCGCAGGTGGGCCTCGACGTCCTCCTGCGTGACTCGCCCTTCGGGGCCGCTGCCGGTGACTTCGGCCAGCTCGATCTGGAGTTCGCGGGCCCGGCGGCGCACGGAGGGCGAGGCGCGTACACGGCCGGACGGGATGGACGACGGCGCGGCCGAAGGCGCCGCGACGCGAAGCGCAGGGACGGCAGCTTGCGCCTGCTCGGCGGTTCGCTTCTGCATTGCACGCGACGCCAGGTCGTCTGGCCGTGGGCGTGGCGCAGCCGCCGCTTCGCGCGCCGGCGCATCGCCGGTTTGCGCCGGGGGGGCCGCTTCGGCTTCTTGCCGCCCCTCCCGTGAGGGGACGGGCGATTCTTCGGCGACGTTCCCCTTCCCGTCTTCCACCGCCAGGCGGATGATCTCGGTGCCCACCGCGATCACGTCGCCGGGCTTGCCGGCGATCGACAGCACCCTGCCGGCCACATGCGAGGGGATTTCGACATTCGCCTTGTCGGTCATGACGTCGACCAGCGCCTGTTCCTCAGTGACCAGGTCGCCCGGCCCGACGTGCCATTCGACCAGTTCGACCTCGGCGATGCCCTCGCCGATGTCGGGCATCTTGATGACGTAGATGCCCATCGCTAGCACGCCTCCATTGCGCGCTTCAATGCCTCGCCGAGGCGCTCTGGGCCCGGGAAATAGGCCCACTCCTGCGCGTGGGGATAGGGCGTATCCCAGCCGGTCACCCGCACGATCGGCGCCTCGAGGTCGTAGAAGCAATGCTCCTGCACAAGCGAGAGCAGCTCTGCGCCGAAACCTGAAGTGCGGGTGGCCTCGTGCACGATCACGCATCGCCCAGTCTTCTTCACCGATTCGACCATCGCATCGAGGTCCAGCGGCCAGAGACTGCGCAGGTCGATGATCTCGGCGTCGATACCGGTTTCGTTGGCCGCTGCCTCTGCCACCCACACCATGGTGCCGTAGCTGATCACGGTCACGTCCTTGCCGGGACGAAAGATCTTCGCCGACTCTAGCGGCACGGTGAAGTAGCCCTCGGGCACTTCGCCGAGCGGGTGCCTGGACCATGGCACCACCGGTTTGTCGTGGTGACCGTCGAAGGGCCCGTTGTAGATGCGCTTCGGCTCGAGGAAGATCACCGGGTCGTCGTTTTCGATCGCGGAGATCAAGAGCCCCTTCGCGTCGTACGGATTCGAAGGCAGCACCGTGCGCAGTCCGCACACGTGCGTGAACAAGGCCTCGGGGCTCTGGCTGTGGGTCTGGCCGCCGTAGATGCCACCGCCGCACGGCATGCGCACGGTGATCGGGCAGGTAAAGTCGCCGGCCGATCGGTGGCGCAGGCGCGCCGCTTCGGACACCAGCTGATCGGAAGCCGGATAGAAGTAATCGGCGAACTGAATCTCGGCCACCGGTCGCAAGCCGTACGCGCCCATGCCGACGGCCACGCCGACGATGCCGCCTTCGGAAATCGGCGTATCGAATACCCGCGTCTTGCCGTACTTCGCCTGCAAGCCCTCGGTACAGCGGAAAACGCCGCCGAAATAGCCGACGTCCTCGCCGAAGACCACCACCTCCGGATTGCGATCGAGCATCACGTCCATGGCGGAACGCAGCGCCTGGATCATCGTCATCTGTGCCATGGTCAGACCCCGAGCTGCCGGCGCTGGCGCCGCAGGTGGTCCGGCACGTCCTCGTAGACGTCGTCGAACATGGTGCTGTTGCTGAACAGGTGGCCGTCTGCGAGCGAGCCGAAGCGCTCGGCCTCCTTCTGCGCCGCAATGACCTCGGCCTCGACCTCCTTCTGCATCGCCTCGTGCTGCGCCTCCGACCAGGCGCCGATCGCGATCAGGTGCGTCTTCAGCCGTGCGATCGGATCTCCGAGCGGGAAGCGCTCCCAGTCGTCGGCGGGGCGATACTTCGTAGGATCGTCGGAGGTCGAATGTGCGCCGGCGCGATAGGTCAGCCACTCGATCAGGGTGGGGCCCAGGTTCCGGCGCGCCCGCTCGGCTGCCCAGCGGGAAGCTGCATACACCGCCAGGAAATCGTTGCCGTCCACGCGCAGCGAGGCGATGCCGCAGCCCACGCCGCGGGCGGCGAAGGTGCTGCCTTCACCGCCCGCGATCGCCTGGAACGACGAGATCGCCCACTGGTTGTTGACGACGTTGAGGATCACCGGGGCGCGATACACGTGGGCGAAGGTGAGCGCCGTGTGAAAATCCGCTTCGGCGGTCGAACCGTCGCCGATCCAGCCCGAAGCGATGCGCGTATCGCCCTTGATCGCCGACGCCATCGCCCAGCCCACCGCCTGGATGAACTGCGTCGCAAGATTGCCGGAAATCGAGAAGAAGCCGAGCTTCTTGTACGAGTACATCACCGGTAGCTGCCGGCCCTTGAGCGGGTCGCGCTCGTTGGAGAGGAGCTGGCAGATCATCTCGACCATCGGCGCATCGTCGCGCGCCAGCAGCAGGCTCTGCTGGCGGTAGGTCGGGAAGTTCATGTCGCCCGGATCGAGTGCCATCGCATGCGCGCATCCGATCGCCTCTTCACCCAGGCTCTGCATGTAGAACGAGATCTTCTTCTGCCGCTGGGCGACCAGCATGCGGGCGTCGAAGACGCGCGTTCGAATCATCCCGCGCAGCCCCACCGTCAAGACTTCCGGGCTGAGCTTGGGATTCCAGGGCCCCTTGGCCCGGCCATCGTCGTCGAGGACGCGGACCAATGCGTAGCAGAGATCCCCGGTCTTCTGGACCGACGTATCGAGCTGCGGTCGTCGTACAGCACCTGCGGGCGACAGGTGCAGATACGAGAAATCGGTGTGTTGTCCTGGACGCCCGGTGGGTTCGGGCACGTGCAGGCGGAGCGGTGAGCGGCGATCCATTTGCGTGAGCCTTCCGGCCGGTCGGTTCAATGGCGACAGCTTACGCCTCCGGGTGTCGGCAGAGGGCACGGTCTTCGTTCGGGCATGGGCCGCGGCAGCGCCGCCACGAACGGGCGGGGGGTGTCCTTCCGACAAGTCGGCCACGGCGCGAACGCGGTGCGATCGACGGCGCCGGGGTCGGCGTCGACGCCGGGGCACGGGTGACTGGTCAATCCGGAGTGGGGCGGTCTTTCGGGGCGCTTGCTCGGGCGCGAAGTCGACCGTCGGCCAATCGCCGGGAGCGGGACAGAGCGGCAATTGCTCCAAATTTCCCGCCAGGCCGCCAATGGCGCCGATGCGGGCGCCAGCCACCGGCGCGCCTGATCTTCCGCTTCCTGCCTGGTCCGCAGGGCGAGTTGCGTCACCTGATCGACATCACCGGGTCCGCCGAGGCCAGGAGCGCACGGGGTCAGGTCCCGTCTTGTTACCTTCTACCCACCTGCGGAGTTCATGCCGCGCCCCACACCGGTTCCCGATCGCCGCTCTCCGGCGTCGATGGTCCGGAAACAGGGGCGACCGCAAGGCTCAGACATTGCGGCGCCTGACGCGGAATGCTCCAAGGGCCAGTCCGGCCAGCAGAAGCGCCGCGGCCGAGGGCTCGGGGACCGGCGAGAGCGCTATGGAGAACGACGTCGCCCGGTAAACCCCGCTGACCGTGCTGATCTGCGCGCCGAGAGCGGACTCGACGCCGCTGACGAGGCCTGGAGTGTTGCAGCCACCGTCCGAAGACGGCCAGCGAAAGGCGCAGGCGGCGAAGTAATTGCCGACTCCGGAAAAATCGAAAAACCGACTGGCGTCGATTCCGGTTACCTAACTCTCGTGGTAACCGTTGACGATGACGGTCTCGACGAACGACAGCCCCGCACCGCTCAATTCCCACACGGTAGGTTCATACGAGGAGAGAACGAGACTGACCGGCACCGATGCAGTTCCGGTCACCTCGACACTGGCGAAACCGACCGGATGGAAGCCGCCCGAGTGATCGCTCCGCGTTTCATAGACCCCGATCACGTGGATCTCCGGCGACTGCGGTGCCGGGTTCACGTAATACGAGGTGATATTTGCCGGATCATTGATGACAGGGCGAGGAAATATCGCAGGTACATTTGGGAGGCCTCCGCATAATCGAACAGCATTTCATTATCCGCCGGAGCGGATCGATCCAGAAACACAGTGAAACGATGTTTGACGCCATCAGCGGGATCGACCAACGGGGCAGCCCTTGCGTCGCATGATGAATGATTCGTTCGTACTTGTCGTACAGCAGATGCCGACTGGATTGTCGACGTTCAGTTTGATCGTACTGGCCGTCGGCTCAGGCCGAGTCGCGTCCGTAGGCCGTACGACTGCTTCCGAAGTGGTGCAGCCGCTCCGGTGGCAGCTTTCTCCGACTCCCCACCGGCCGGTCATGGCCGATCTCAGACTAATCTCCGATGGCCCAGCGCGCCCCACAGCGTCACCATTGGCGCCCATCCGAGTGCATGGCCGCGCGCACAGAATGGGTTGTGCTGCCTACTCCGTCAGATCATTTCGCTTCAACCGATACTCCACCTGACCGCGCTTCAGGGCCAGCATCCGCGCCGTCGCCGACACATTCCCGCCGCTGCGCGTCAGCGCGCGGGCCAGTACCAGCGATTCGATCCGCTCGAAGCTGACGCCTTCGTCGAGCAACTGGTCCACCAGCGTCTCCTGGGCGTCGGCCGGGGCTGTGTCGGCGTGGCGCTGGCGCACCAGGGTGCCGCCCGGTCCCAGGTGGAAGGCGGCGGCTTCGAGCTTTTCGCCGCCGGCGAACAGGTGCTGTACGTCGATGATGCCGTCGTCTTCGGCCAGGATCACGCCGCGTTCGATCATGTTTTCCAGTTCGCGCACGTTGCCGGGCCAGTCGTATTGCCATAGGGCGTTGTAGGCGCTGGTGGACAGGCCGCGCACGGTCTTGTGGCAGCGGGCCATGCTGCGCTGGAGGAAGAGGGCGGTCAGCAGCGGGATGTCCTCGCGGCGCGCCTTCAGCGGCGGGATCTCGATCGGGAAGACGTTGAGGCGGAAGAACAGGTCGCGACGGAAGCGGCCGGCTTCCACTTCGGCCCACAGGTCCTGGTTGGCGGCGGCGACGATGCGCACGTCGGCGCGTCGCAGCTCGATGCCGCCGACGCGCTCGTATTCACGCTCCTGGATCGCGCGCAGCACCTTGCCCTGGGCGCGCAGGTCGAGGCTGGCGATCTCGTCGAGGAAGAGGGTGCCGCCGTCGGCACGCTCGAAACGGCCGGGTCGGGACTGGGTGGCGCCGGTGTAGGCGCCGCGTTCGACCCCGAACAGTTCCGCTTCGACCAGATCGGGCGGGATCGCGGCGCAGTTGATCGACACCATCGGGCTGCCCGAGCGCGGACTGATGGAATGCAGGGCACGCGCGAAGCATTCCTTGCCGACGCCGCTCTCGCCCTTGAACAGCACGGTGGAGCCGGTCGGCGCAACCTTGCGCACCAGGCGCGCGACGTTGTTGAAGCCGGCCGAGGCACCGACGAAGCCCTCCAGCTCGGCGGCCTCGTCTTCGCGGCGCTGACGTGAGCCGGCGAGCGTGTCGACGAAGGTGTCCACTTGCAGAAAGTGGGCATGCGCGGCTTCGTCGTCCGGCCACTCGGCCAACGGGCGGCCGATGACCCGGCACTGGGCGTGGCCCATCGCCACGCACTCGGTCTCGCGCCAGTGGATCGGCATGCCGGTGTAGGCGGTGCAGAAGCCGTCGGCGTAGCCCGCCATCATCCAGCAGGCCGGGCTGCCGCTGACGCCGTGATGGCGCAGGTGGGCCTCGGCCTCCCACGAGGCGCGCCAGTGGTAGTCGCCGTAGAACTCCCCCTGCGCGATGTCGTAGCGCATGGTTTCGTTGGGCAGGTTGCGTACGAAGCCTTCGATCTCGCGCAGGCGGGGCCCCAGTTCGAGTCCTGCCGGACTGGTGCCGGGGGCCAGCGCGCGGATGCGCTGGCCATCGTCGAAGCCTTGCTGGTAGCCGAGGCGGGTAAGCAGTTCGCGAGCGCGGTCGATGCCCAGGGCGCCGATCAGCTCCTGGCGCAGAGTGCCGAAGGAGTCGGCGTGGAGCAGCAGCATGCGCTGCTCCAGCAGGCGGATGTGGCCGGTGTCCGGCGAGAAGTGCAGGTGTTCGATGAGGCTGTGGGTGGGGGCGTCGTCGCCTTCGCGGCGAGTGCCTCGATCGCGGCGCGAGCGGCCGGGTCTGCGGTCCATGGGGCCTCCGTGGGCGTCTGGCACATGCGGCATTTAAAGAATACAGAGAATCCTTAATTCCGCAAATAAGGAACATGCCGGTGTCGCTCTGGGCGCCCTGCATCGCTGTCGGCGATCACCGTCTAAGTTCTTTCAATGGTTTATGGAGAAATCTCGAGATTGGCATGGGGGTTGCGTATTCGGCATGACCAGAAACCAAAGATCGCACCGACGGCGCCCCCGGCAACGGACGCGTGCGACATCACCCGACGGAGACAAATATGACGAATGGAATCACGGCCGCGCCGGCCACGCCCGACTGGATGACGGTCGAAGTCTGCCGGCGCGCCAGCGCGGCCGAGGGCGTCGCGCTGTTCGAATTGCGCGCGGCCAACGGCCGGTCACTGCCGGCCTTCGAGGCCGGCGCCCACATCGACGTCCGCCTGCCGGGCGGCGCGCTACGGCAATACTCGCTGTGCAACGACCCGGCCGAGGCCGACCGTTACGAACTGGCGATCCAGCTCGAAGCCAACGGGCGCGGCGGCTCGCAGGCGGCCCACGAGCGGCTGGCGGTGGGGTCGCGCGTCGAGGTGAGCGCACCGCGCAATCTGTTTGCGTTGCGCGACGGTCGTCACGCGGTGCTGATCGCGGGCGGCATCGGCATCACCCCCATCCTGGCGATGGCCGACCATCTGCGCGACCGGCCCCACGCGCTGCACTACGCAGGGCGCAGCCGCGCCGGCATGGCGCTGCTGGACCGGGTGACACGCGATCATCCCGGCGCGCATCTGTGGATCGGGGACGAGGGGCGGCGCATGGACCTGCCCGCGCTGATCGCCGCCGCGCCCCCGGGCGCGCAGGTCTGCGTCTGCGGCCCGGCGCGGCTGATCCAGGGGGTCGAGGCCGCCTGTGCCGCCCGCCCCGACCTGATCCTGACCTTCGAACATTTCGATCCGGTCGATACCGCGCTGGACCCGGACCGCGACCACGCCTTTACCGTCGAACTGCTGGATTCCGACCTGACCCTCACCGTGCCCGCCACGCGCAGCCTGCTGGACGTGCTGCACGAAACCGGCATCGACGTGCCTTGCGACTGCGGCGAGGGTCTGTGCGGCACCTGCGAGATCGAGGTCGCCGACGGAGGGATCGACCACCGCGACCGCGTTCTGACCCGCACCGAGCGGGCCGAGGGGCGGCGGATGATGGCCTGTTGTTCGCGCGCCGCGGGGGATCGGCTGAAGGTGCGCCTGTAATCTGTATTTACATCACGGATTTTCGCGCTACCTCTTGAGGCAGGAGGTCCCGCCATGCCCGACAAGCCCGCCCGCTTTGCCTCGCCGCCATGTTACGCGGCCGAGGTCGCGCCCGATTACTTCGATCCCCTCGCGGTCGATCCGCAACAGGCCCGGGACGTCGCCCGCTGGCGCAAGGCCGAACGGACCCGCCTGCTCGACACGCGCAGGGCCCTGTCGGTCGAGGCGCGGCGCGACTGGGGCCAGGCGCTGATGCGGCACCTGCACAGCCTGTTGCCGCATGTCCCGGGCTGGGGGGCGGGCACCGTCTTTTCCGCCTATTGGCCGATCAAGGGCGAGGCCGACCTGCGCCCGCTGATGGCCGACCTGCACGCGCAGGGAATCCGCATTGCCCTGCCGCTGGTGGAAACCAAGGCCGCGCCGCTGGTCTTTCGGCAGTGGACGCCGGACACCACGATGGTGCGCGGCGACTGGAACATCCCCGTCCCGCCCCCCGACTCGCCGGTGGTCACGCCGCTGGTGTCGCTTGCGCCGCTGGTCGGATGGGAGGACGGCGGCTACCGGCTGGGCTATGGCGGCGGGTATTTCGACCGCACGCTGGCCGGGCTGCACCCGTTCACTATCGGCGTGGGGCTGCAATCGGCCCGCCTGGCGACGATCTTTCCGCAACCGCACGACATCGCGCTGAACGTGATCGTCACCGAGGACGGCGTGCAGGTCTTTCGCTAGAAATCGACGGCGATGCCCTTCTTTTCCCAGTCGCCGTANNTGATCGCGGGCGGCATCGGCATCACGCCGTTGATGGCGATGGCGGCCCGACTCGGCCGCGAGGCGCGCAGCTTCGAGCTGCACTACAGCGCCCGCAGCGCGGCTCGCATGACGTTTCGCGATCGCCTCGCGGCCGCGCCCTATGCCGCCCACAGCCATCTCTACGTCGATGACGACCCGGCCCGGCGCTTCGATGCCGCCCGCGACCTGCCGGCGCCGACGCCGGCGGCGGATGCCTACGTCTGCGGTCCGGGCGAATTCATCGATCACGTGATCGCGGTGATGCAGGCCAAGGGCTGGCCGGGCGCGCGCATCCACCAGGAGCGCTTCTCGGCGCCGCCGGTGCTCGCGCCCGGCGCGGCCTTCGAGGTCCAACTCGGCCACGACGGGCCGGTGATCCCGGTGCCGGCCGGGCAGTCGGTGGCCGAAGCGCTTGCCGCCGCCGGCCATGCGGTGCCGCTGTCGTGCGAGCAGGGCATCTGCGGCACCTGCGTGACACGGGTGCTGGCCGGCGAGCCGGATCACAACGACATGTTCTTCTCGGCGGCCGAAAAGGCCGCCAACGACCGCTTCACGCCGTGCTGTTCGCGCTCGCGCTCGCCACGGCTGGTGATCGACCTCGACCACTGAACCAAGACCACAACAGGAGACGAAGATGCAAGCCCAGCAGACCCCCTACCTCACCAACGTCTGGTACGTCGCCGCGCTGTCCACCGAGGTGAACGGCGAGGCACTGTTCCGCCGCCGCATCCTCGATACGCCGGTACTGATCTATCGCAAGCAGGATGGCTCGCCGGTCGCCCTGTACGATCGCTGTCCGCACCGCTTCGTGCCGCTGTCGATGGGGCGGCGCGAAGGGGACGACGTGGTGTGCCGATACCACGGCCTCAAGTTCGACTGCAGCGGCAAGTGCACTCACAACCCCCACGGCAACCAGCGCATCCCGGAGGCGGCGCGCACCCGTTCCTTCCCCATCGTCGAGCGCTACGGCTTCCTGTGGATCTGGATGGGCGAGGCGGCGGCCGACCCCGCCACCATTCCGGACTACAGCCCGCTCGACGAGGGCCATCCCAATGCCGTCGCCTACACCTACATGCACCCGTCGGCCAACTACCAGCTGATCCTCGACAACGTCATGGACCTCTCCCACATCGATCACGTGCACGGCGAGATCATCACCACCCGCGGCAAGCTCTCGCCGCTGGTGCCGCAGCTGCGCGAGACGCCCGCAACGGTGGAGGCCCGCTGGGAGTGGCGCCAGCAGCCGGCGATGCTGATCTTCAACCAGTTCCTGCCCGATCCGCAGGGCGAGGCGCGGCACTTCTTCGACATCACCTGGTCCGCGCCGGCCAACATCCAGCTCTCGGTCGGCGCGGTGCAGGGGGCGGGCCAGCTCGACCTCGACGACTGCGTCGGCCAGTACGACCTCCACACCTGCACGCCGGAGACCGCCGGCACCACACACTACTTCTTCGCCACCCGGCGCAACCACATCGTCGAGGACGCCGACTACAACCGCGCCAAGATCGAGGCCATGCACGCTGCCTTCATGGACGAGGACGGACCGATCCTCGATGCCGTGCAGGCCGAGATGGGCGACGCGGATTTCTTCGCCTTGGGGCCGGTGCTGATGAGCAACGACGTCGCCCCGGTCAAGGTGCGGCGGCACCTGAAGCGCCTGATCGACGACGAGCGGGCGTGGCTGGCGGGTGAGCGCATGCGCGCCTGAGGTGATGCCCCGCCGCGACATCGATGGCCAATGCCGTGGCCAATCGAGGCCGCCGTGCCTGCCGCTCGCCGGATTGGCGGCGACGGCCTTGCGCCGCAACCACTGGCTCGGTCGGATCTCCTCACCCGCCGAGCGCAGGCTTGCACCACCAACCGGCGGAGCATTTTTTCGGGTGGGAACCCGCGTCGGCGGGCGATGCGTGTGATCAGCGCGCCGCCGACCGCGCCCGGTGACCGGTCAGCGCATCGACTGATCGCTGTGACGCCGCACCAGCACACGCAACAATGCGGACGCGATCAGGCCGACGACGAAGGCGGCACCGACGTTCCAGCCGGCGACGACGGCCGTCGCCAGCGCCACCACGAGCTCCGCACCGCGACGCTCGACGACGCGCGAGGCGAGCACCAGTTGACCGCCGGTGATCGCCAGGATTACGCCCAGGATAGCTGCGGGAAAGAGGCTGAACAGGGCTTCGACCGAGTCGCCGAACAGCACCGCGAGCACGGCGAGGATGGTGCCGACGATCACCAATGCACCGCCGCTGCGGGCGCCGAAGGCGACGTGGCCGGCCATGCCGCCGGCGCCGTGGCACATCGGAATGCCGCCGACGGTGGCGCCGGCAAGGTTGATCAGGCCGGTCGAAATGGCGACGCCCCGCTCGCTGACCGGTCGGTCCGGAAACAGCCGGTTGTTTTCGTCGCGGATCGCGATCACGGCATTGCCGAGGGTCAACGGCAGTTGCGGCAGGGCGAGGAACAGCGTGCCGACCACCAGATCGTTCCAGCCGATCTCGGCCAGTGCGAAGCCGGGCGCTTCGGCTTCGATCGCGCCGGACAGCAGCGCCCGCATCGCGGCGGGGTCGAGCACCGCACCGCAGATTGCGCCGAACAGCAGCAGCACGAACATCGCCGGCACACGCCGACTGCGCAGCAGCGCCAGCGTGAGGCCGAGGCCGACCGCGGCGATCGGCCAGTGGCCGGCCATCATGCCGAGGCCATCGACGACGAAACCCAGGCCGAGTCCGAGCACGATGCCCGTCGTCACCGCCTTCGGCACGTAGCCGGCGAGACGGCCGGCTGCGCCGGTCAGACCGAGCAGCAGCCAGATGACGCCGGTTGCCAGCGCCGCGCCGACCACGGCCGACGGCGTGATGACCGCGGTCTGGGCCGATTGCGTGATCGCGATCGCCGCGATCGCCTTCATCGGCTGCACCGGAAACGGCGTTCGGTAGTAGACGCCGCAGGCGACCATCGCCAGGCCGAGGGGCAGCAGTACGGCGCCCGGGTCCATCCCGAGCACGCCGATGTAGCCGACCACGAACGGAATCAGCGTACCGAGATCGCCGAAGGCGCCGGCCCACTCCATGCGGTCGTAGCGGTTGCCGGTGGCGGGCGAGCCGAGCGGGCGCCCAGCCGGGGCATGGTCGGTGCGCTGCGCTTTCCCGTCGTCGGTCATCGTGGCACTTCGCTCCTCTCCGTACCGTCCGCCCGGCCGGTATCCGCGCCCATGCATTCGGCGGTGTCGCACGGTCGAATGACGGTGGTCTGCCTTGCCGTCGGCGACAGGTTAGCAGGCTGGCGCGCGACGACTGGAAGATCTGCCCTGCGGGTCTGTGGCCGGCGCGCAGTGGGCTGGCCGACGTCGGTCGACCCCTTCGCCGGCAAGCAGCTTCGTGGCAGCTTCGGGCATCATCCGGGCAAGACTCCTGCGGAGGTGGCAAGCATGAACTGGCGTTCGGGGTATCGTCGCTTTTGGGCCCTTGCATTCCTGCTGACCCTGTTCGGCGCATCGGCCGCTGCGCAGGAAGGAGCCCGACCGATCCGGGTCGCGGTCGTCAATACACCGCAGTTCAGCGGGCTGATGGCCATGCTGCTCGGCGAATTCGAGCGTGCCAGCGGCAGGGCGACCGAACTGCATGGCGGCAGCGACGTCTTCGAACTCGCGATCTCGGGCCAGGCGGACATCGTGATTGCCCATCTGGGCAAGGAAGGATTCCGGTCTTTCGTGCTAGACGGTCACGGTCGCTGGCCGCAGACGGTCTTTTCGAACCAGGCCGCGATCATCGGCCCGCCCGACGATCCGGCCGGCATACGGGGCATGACCGATGCCGCCGCCGCGCTGCGCAGGATCGCTGCCAGCGGATCGCCCTTCATCGTCAATCGGCTGGCGGGCGTGTCCTACCTGACCGAAATCCTGATGGAGACTGCCGGCAGGCTCGACAAGGGCCCATGGATCGTGGATGAGGGCGTCGCCAAGGGGCGCGCCTTGCGTCTGGCGGAAGCGCGCAAGGGCTATGTCATCTTCGGCGCCTTGCCCTTTCTTCGGGTCAAGTCGCGGCAGGGGCTCGCGCTTGAGATCCTGGTCGCCGGCGACCCGATCCTGCAACGCGTGATGGCGAGCAGTGTCGTGGACCCGAAACGGCATCCCGAGGCCGACGTGGAAGGGGCCACAGCGCTGCAGGCATTTCTGCTGGAACCAAGGATACAGGCCGCCATTGCGGCCTATCGGTCACCGGGCAGCCCTTTGCAGCTGTGGTGGCCCGCCGGGCGACACAATCAGGCGTCGTCCGCCTTCGACTGAGCGGCCATCCACCGCAATCCGCTGGCCCGGATGGAAATCCGACCCGAAGCCACCGGATCTAATATGCAGGTTGCTGCATATAGCGAAAGTGGAGTCCGTGCGTTAGCTTCCGAATCGAGAGTCGGCCCCACGCGGTGCCGACGCCCGGGGGTGTGGGAGAGGCAGGGGCGTGATGCACGGAAAGGATAGTGGCGAACGGGATGCGCTGTGGTCCGTGCTGTCCGAAGCGGGCCTGCCATGGCGACCGATGGCTGCCGACGATTGCCTGCTGGCGATCGACGATACCGACAATCTGGATTCCCGCGGTACTGGTTTTCGTGCCCGCGAACTGGCGCTGGAACTGGCGCAGCAGGGGCTGGCACGGCCGCTCGGCGTGACGCGCCACCAACTGCTGGTCGACGCGCGCATTCCCTACACGTCGCATAACAGCGCGGCCTGCCTGATGCTCACGGATGCGGCCGATCCGGCAGCGCTGTTCGACTACGGCAGGGGCTACCTGCGCCGGGAGGCCGCCGCGGGATCGGACGCCGGCATCGTCGTTGCACGGATCTCGGAGGTCTCGGAATCGGTGCAGCGGTATGGTCGGCGCGCGCAGCGCGAGGTGCTCGACAAGGATTCGGCCTACGCGCTCGCCCGTGGCGAGGGGCTGCTGATCGACGAATTGTGCGGCGAGGGCATCGGCGTCATCGGTGCCTTGGCGGCGGTTGGCCTCAACCGCCAGGGCGACGACGGGCGCTGCCTGTGGGTGCGTGGCCTGCGGGAGTCGGCAGGACAGGTGATGGCGGTCGGCGCGCTCGAGTCCCTAGGCGGGCTCTCGCTGCGGACGCCATGCGGGCGGCGCCTGAGCGGCGCCGATGAGCTGGTGGCGCTCGGTCAATGGCCGAGGGCCGTTTTCAAGGACGGCAGGCCGATTCTGCTTGTGGAGGAAAACACCGATGGACCATCGAATGTCGCGTGGCGTGTGGTCGGGCGCGAGGTCATCAAGCGCCACTAGTCACGCATCCCTGCCACTGGCCTGGCAGGTGCTGTTGCTGCTCGCCGCAGGCGTGACGGTCGCCCTTCTGCACGAGGGTTTCCGCTTCCCGCTGAAGATGCCGGGTCACCATGGCATCGAGTGGTTCGGCATCCTGCTGCTGGCGCGGCTCGCCTCGCCGCTGAAACTGGCCGGAATCACTGTCGCCGCCGGTGCCATCCTCGGCACCGCCACCTTCGGCGCCCACGGCCTCCATGCGGTCCAGGGAATCGTCACTCTGCTGCAGGCCGGCGTCGTCGACCTGGCTTTCGCCTTTCTTGCCTGGGTCGGTCGCTCGGCCGCGGCGCTGATGGTGCTCGGTGCACTGACCCACATGCTGGCGCCGCTGGTCAAGGCGGCTGCTCAGTCCGCCGGCGGCGCCCAGTTCGGCTCGCTGGCCAGCGGCCTGGCCTATCCGTTGAGCACCCATTTGCTGTTCGGCGCCAGCGGCGCGCTCGCCGCCTGGCTTTGCTTTGGTGTCCTGGCTCGTGCCAGGGGCCATAGTCGCCGCTAACCCTTCGACGAGGCCACCGGCCTCGCCCGTTTCCCGGTTGAATCCACCTAGATTGCTCCCGCCCCATCTGCGGGAGTAGGAGTTCCTCGTCCATGTTGATTCACTGCAAATCGAACGGTCGTCGCATCGGTACCGTCGCCGCCCTGATTGCCGGGGCCTTCCCGATATTGTCCGCCGCTGACACCCAGCCCTATCGCATTCCGGAAGTGGAGGTGCTTGGTGCGCCGATCGGTTTCCAGAAGAAGAAGCTCGGAACGGTCTATACGATCGACGCCGAGGCCATCGCGCGGTCGGGGGGGCGTTCCCTCGACGAAGTCATCACCGCCGTGCCGGGGCTCAACATCCGTACCGGGGCCGACGGCACGCCACGCATCGACATCCGCGGACAGCGCACGCGTCAGGTCAAGCTGTTGGTAGACGGCGTGCCGTTCAATTCGAGCGACGACGGCCAGTTCGACCCGACGATGATCCCGGCTGCAATGATCGAGCGAATCGAAGTGATCAGCGGTGGCGCGTCGATCCTGTACGGCGAGGGCGGCACCGCCGGCATCATCAACGTCGTCACCCGGCGAGGTGCTGGTGATGCCGGCGGGCGGGTGACGCTGCAGGCCGGTACCGAGCGCGAGCGAACGGGGAGTGCCTTCGTCGGCGGCAGCCGGGGCGCGGTCGACTGGTCGGTCGGCGCCAGCCACTACGAAGTCGATGGTTTTCCGCTATCGAACGACTTCGAACCCACCAGCGCCCAGCCCGGCAGTCTGCGGGTGAATAGCGATCGGCGGGTCAGCAGTGGCTACGCCAGCCTGGCATTTGCACCCACCGCCGACCTGCAGATCGGCGTCGCACTGAACGCGTCCGGCGGCGAACGCGGTTCGCCGCCCAGTGCGATCGACGATGGCGGCGACGCCTTCGCCCAGCGGCCACGCTACGAACGTTTCGAGGACATCGCCAATATCGGATTCAACGTGGCGATGGACTGGGCTGTCGGTGAAGATACCGTGGCACGCGCATGGCTCTACGCCAACCAGTCCGAACAGACCGAGTTGCGCTTCGACGACGCGGACCTGGCGCTGCTCCAGGATCCGACCATCCGCGGCGGCTTCGATCTCGACAAGACCAGCCGTGTCACCGGTGTGCACGCGCAGGTCGACCATGCCTACGGCGAACATTTGTCGGTCGGCATGGCGGTCGACTCGCGGCGCGAGACGCTCGATGCCGAAGGTCGCATCCGCGACGTCGAAACCGCTTCGGGCGGCGGCGGTGGTGGCGGTGG
>JAGRFY010000048.1 GCA_020445765.1 Rhodocyclaceae bacterium
GTTTGCAGGATTTCGCAGGGCCGACCATCATAGCCGAGCGTGGCCAGCAGCCGGCGCCGGAGGCCTTCGCTGGCGGCGCCATGGAGTGCCGAGCGATGCACCGCCCAGGCCCGCTGGCAGTCCGCCTCATCCACCAGGCCGGCGCGGCGCAGCGCGTCGATGCGCATCATCGCGGCGCGAAAGCGGGCCATCTTGCGCGCGCCGGGCAGGATCACCCCCTGCCGCAGCCGGAAGCCGCAGAAGCGGGCGCCCTCGCGACTGCGCGCGATGCGCGGCCGCGCCTTCAACGCCAACCCCTTTGTGTCGCAGAGGTGCGCGTCGAGCGCGGCGAGGGTCTCTTCCGCAGCCGCGCGGCTGGCGCAGCCCCAGAACAGGTCGTCCATGTAGCGCACATGGCCGCCGCAGCCGGCCCGGGCCAGCACCAGGCGGTCGGCGGAATCGAGGAAGGCATTGGCGAAGTGCTGCGAGGTCAGCGCGCCGATCGGCAGGCCACGGCCCGGCCCGGCGGTGGCACCGGCGCGCAGGATGCGCGCCAGCAGGTCGAGGAAGCCCGCCCCCTTGAAGCGGCGGGCCAGCAGATCCAGCAGCAGATCGTGGCGGATCGACGGAAAATAGGCGTCCACATCCACCTGCACGAACCACGGCCAGCGCCGCAGGCCCCGCTGCACCGCCGCCACCGCGGCATGCACCCCCTTGCCGGGCCGGCAGGCGTAGCAGCTGTCCACCAGCATCGCCTCGAAGCGCGGCTCGGCGAGATTGAGGATGGCGTGGTGCAGGATGCGGTCGGCCAGGCAGGCAGCGTGGATCACCCGACGCTTGGGATCATGGATGACGAAGCGGCTCGATACGCCCTGCGGTGCGCTACCGCGCCGGATCGCGTCGGCGAGGTGGTCGAGATTTCGATCGAGATCGGCCAGGAAGTGCGCCACGGCCGGCCGCCGGCGCTTGCCGCGGCAGGCCTTCCAGCTCGCCAGCAACAGGTTGGGTCGATCGGCGATCGCCGCCAATGACACCGCCAGCCGCTTCACCCGCCCCCCTCCCCGGCGCGCCAGGCTTCCTGCAGGGCGGCGACGAAACGCGCGCCATAGCGCTCGACCCGGGCCGGGCCGACGCCGTCGATCGCCGCCAGCCCGGCCTCGTCGGCGACGTGGCCGGTGACCATCGCCGCCAGCTGCTCGTTGGTGAATACCGCATAGGGCGGCACCGCCTCGGCCTCGGCGACCTCTTTGCGCAGCATGCGCAGGCGGGCGAACACCGCGAAATCGGCCTCGTCCAGCACCTCACGATAATCCAGCCGGCGCCCGCCGCCGCCCTTCAGCGCCGCCGGCAGCTCGCCCGGCCCCGGTGCCAGCGTGACGCACAGGGCCCAGAACGAGGCCGCCCCGTCCGCGACGAACTGGCGCTCCAGCGAGACCACGCGGCCGGCCGCCAGCACCCGGTTCAGTGCCGCCTCGGCCGCAGCCGGGTCGGTGGCCGGAATCGCGAAGAAGCGCAGTTGCATCGCCTACTTCTTCCTCCCCGCGCGCGGTCGCTTCGTCGTCCGACCGGACCGATCCTCGCCCGAGGAAGTTGCGCTCGCACGCCCTCCCGGCGCGCGAGCGCGGGGCCGCCGCGCCTCCGGCCCGTCGCCCCCTGTCGGCAGTCGCTCCGCGCCCGCCTCTCTACCGGTGGACCTCAGGGCGAAGCGGAAGCCAAGATAGTCGTAGCGCCCGATGCGGGGCCACCTGCTGCGGCAGGCGGAACGCAGCCTCCCGGGCCCGCTGCCCCAGCCGCCGCCGCGCACGGCGCGCCCGGCACCATCCGGGCCCCGCGGGTCGGTGCAGGCTTCGTCCCGGTACCCGCCCCGATAATCCGCACACCATTCCCAGACGTTGCCGTGCATCTGGTACAGGCCCCAGGCATTGGGCGCGAAGGACTTCACCGGCACCGTGCGCCCGCGACCTTCGCCGGTCGCGCCACCGGCGTAGGCGACGCTGCCGTCGTAGTTCGCCTGCGACGGATCGATCGCATCGCCCCAGTGGAACGCGGTCTCGCCGCCGGCCCGGCACGCGTATTCCCACTCCGCCTCGCTCGGCAACTCCGCCCGCACACTGGCCAACCCCTCGCTCAGCTTTTGCAGAAAGTCCTGGACATCGTCCCAGCTCACCCGCTCCACCGGGTTTTGCCGGTCATCGGTGAATCGGCTCGGGTTCTCCCCCATCACCGCCTGCCACAGCGCCTGCGAACACGCCGTCTCCGACAGCCAGAAACCTTGCGTCAGCCGCACCCGGTGGCGCGGGCCCTCGTCGTCGAAGCGCTCTGCCTCGTCCGCCGGCGAGCCCATCCAGAATTCCCCTGGCTCGATCCAGCGAAAACGCTGCACCACGCCGGCGATCGAGACGTCGAGGAACAGGCCGTGGGCGAGGTCGGCACCCAGCACCATGAAGGCATCGATCGCGACGGACTCGGCGCGGAAGCCCCGATTCGGCAGCGAACCACTCTGTGGCCCTTCGAAATCGGTTGCCGGTTCCCAATCCAGCCGTACCGGCGCCCCCAGCGGCGACGGTGCCAACGCATAGAGTCCACGCGCGTCGCGGCCCCACTCGAGCACCCATGAGGGGCGGGCGAGCAGGCCGAGCTCGTGGCGGCGACCAGCGACAATCAGGCGGTAGCGGCCGTCGACACCGCCCAGCGGCAAGTCCAGCATTTCATCGGCTCGTGGCGGCGCCGACCAATGGCGCATTGAACGGCCCAGGCACGTCCACTCGAAGCCCCCACGCACCTGCAGTTGCGGCCAGCCGAGCCGTGACGGCTCGCTGGCCGCCGAGGTCACGCGGCGCAGCTTGAGTCGCTCACCGTGCTGGATCAGCTCGCAATCCACCTGTGTCGAGCCCTCCGCGAGGGCATCCGCGACATCGCGCGCCGCCAGGCCGGCAGGGATCCCGTCGCTGCCGGTCAGTGCCCACAGCCGCGCCAGCGCCGGCGAATCCCCGGCCAGCCAATTGGCGTCTCTGCCCTGGCGCGCGAACAGGTCGCGGGCAAAGGCGGCGACGTCCCCCGGCCCATCGGCAGCATGAGCGGCAAGGCGCCCATACCATTGTTCGGCTTCATCGACGAGTTGCGCCAGCTCCGGGTCGACCGCCGCCGACTTGGCGTGGGTCGCCCAGATCCGGCGTTCGGTCATCTCGGTGGCGCGACCACGATGGGCGTGGATTTCGGTCTGCAGGCGCAGAATCGCGGCCTGGGTCGTCGCGTCGAGGGCGGCAAAGCGGGCTCGGTAGACGGGCAATTGCGCGGGGGCCAGTTCGCAGCACTGGTAGCCGGCAAGCACCACCGGCTCGTGCCCCCACAGCAGGCCTTCGAGGCCGGGCTCGTCGGCGGTATCCGGCGACAAGCGGCGCAGCGCCCGAAGCAGGCTCGGCTCGACCCGTACGCAGCAGGCGATGCGGGTCAGCAGCGCTTCGAGGGCCGGCTGCGGGCGGACGCCGCCCGACGCGCGCCGCGCCAGACGACGCAGGTCGCGGGCGCCGAAACAATGGACGTCGGCCAGAGCGCTCAGTTCGGCCGGCACCAGGCGGGGGGAGCACGGCAGCCAGGCGATCACCCGGCCGCCGGCTTCGACAACCCGGCGCAAGTACTCCATCCAGGCATCGCGCGCCTCGCCGCCGGCGGCAAGCAGGCCGAGGTCGCCGAGCACCAGCACCGCGCAGCCGGCCGCCGGCAGCGGCAGACCGGCGCTCGCGGCGGCCGGCTGCGGTCCGGCCCCGCTGCTGGTCGCTACCCGGTCGGGGGAACCGGCCACGCTCAAGGTGCGAAGCCCGGCCCGGCCATGGAGCCGAAGCAACTCCCGGTACAGGGCGCGGTAGTCGGCTTCGTACGGCAACAGCCGAAGCGCGCAGTCGAACACCACGTCGAAGCGCTCGCCCCAGCTCCCCCGCCGACGGCGCGGCAGCCGGTGCAGGCTGCGGCCCCGGGCGAGATTGCGAACCAGCGCACCCTCGTCCACCGGACCGAGGCGGTGCTGAAGCAGCGAGCTTCGCAGCGCCGGCCACAGCCGGGTGCGGGCGACCAGCGGCACGAACGGCGGCGGGCCCGGCTCGCGTGGCCCGCAGTCCGCGGTAGTCAGCGGGCCGCTCGACGCCGGCTGCGTCGTCTCGGCGGCATCGGTCGAGAGCGGCTCCGAGGCCAGCACCGCCAGCAGGCGGGTAGCCAGCGGCGGGCGGGCCGAACCGGCTTCTGCGTCGGTAGTCGGCGACCCGGGTTCGTCGGGTGGGCGCGGCAGCGGCTCGTCTTCGCGCGCGAGTTCGTTACGATTGTGGCTCGCCAAACCCGCTTGTCGGTGCAAGGCCAAGGTCGATGCAAGGCGATATTCGACCGCGGCGTCGACGGCGCCCGCATCGCACCCGTAGCGCGCCGCCAGGGCGCGCAAAAGGTCCCCGCGGCCGCTGTGCTGGCGGGCACCCATAAATTGCTAGGCCGACCCCGCCGCCCGGCGCAAGGCAGCCTGGCTGCGCTGGTGGGCGGGATGTTGGGTGTCGTCGACCGCGTGCTTCAGGTAACCGTAGGCCGACAGGCGATTCAGCCAGGCGAGCTGCGCACTTCTCCGCTTTGCCGCATTCTCTCCGGCGAAGAGTTCATGCAGTGCCTGCAGCAGGTCCAGATACTCGGCAAGCCCAGGCGGCACCAGATTGAGCGCGCTCACTGCGGCCCGGTCGGCGACCAGTTGATCCGCTGCCTCGTCCAGCACCGCGTCGTCGAGCAGCGCTTGTTCACGGCCCTCGACCCCGGCCAGCGCGCCGAAATGGGCACGGCCGCGGCCCACCAGCCAGTCCCGATAGTCGCCCTCTGGGGCCAGGCTCAACACGATGCAGCGGCGCAGGAAGGCCGCCGGCAGCTCGCGCTCCTCGTTGGTGGTGATGACGATCAGCGGCGGCATTACGCCGGGCCCGCCGATTGGTGCCGCTACCGGCTCGACCTGGAAGCTGCGCTGGGCCAGCACCTCCAGCAGGCTGTTGGGCAGGTCACTGTCGGCCTTGTCGATCTCGTCGATCAACACCACATGGCCAGCCGGATCGGCGAGCCGCTCGGCTTCCACGAGGAAGGGCTGGGCTGACGCCCAGCCGTAGGCCTTCCACAGCACGCCCGGGCGCCAGTAGCGATGATTGTCGAGTTTCACCTGGGCCTGGGCGTCGGCCAGCCGGAGCACCGCGTCGAAGCGGGCGAGCAGTTCCTGCGGCTCGAAGCGGGGGTGGATGGTCTCCGCGTGCAGCCGCCAGCCCAGGCAATCAGCCGCCGCACGGGCCAGCTGGGTCTTGCCGGTGCCCGGCTCGCCACGCACCAGCAGCGGCCGGCCGGCGGCGTAGGCCAGCATCAGCGCGTCGATCTCGGCCTGCGACCACTGGTGCCACGAACGGGGCAACGCGGCGGTCTCGGGCAGTTCGCGGATGTCGCCGGCGGCGATCGCGGCGAACGGGGTCGTGGTCGGCATCATCGGCTGGTCCAGTTCAGGTTTCATTGCCCGCAGCTGGCTTGGGTGCATCGTTGGGCGGACACCCGAGGGCGGCATCAAGCAGCGGGCCGATCAGACGGCGCAGGCTGTTCAGCAGCCAAGCGGTATGGTCGGATGGCGGCACGCCCTCGCCCGCGAAGAGCACGGTCGGCACGCCGAGTTCATCGCGGACGGCCTGCCGTAGACCGGCATCCGCGAGCATGCCTTGATCGCTACCGACCAGCACCAGGCCACAGCCGAAGCAGGCTTTCAGGTCTTCCAGTTCGGCCAGCAAAATCTCCTCGTCGAGTTGGTCCACATTGAGCAGCTCCGGAGAAAACACCACACCGCGCATGCGGTTGCACTGCGCCGTCAACTCCCGCCGGATGGCTGTCGCCCCCTCCTCGAAGCCCAGTTCGGAAGCAGGCACCCGAACGAAATTCTGCGGCAAGGCATGACCGGGCAACAAGCGAACGCCAAAGCCAAAGCTGGCCGCGGCGAGAATCGCGTTGAGGCGGTAATCGGGGTCGCTCAGCAGGTCGACATCAGTCAATGCCTTGCCCTTGCGCGCCTTGAGATCCTGCACATAGCGCTCGGCGGCGACCAGCATCATGCGTAGCACGGCCTCGCGCAACGCGCCGTTGCTGACAAAGGCCAGGGCCGCCACCCCGGCAGCACCACCGGCCGCGGCAAAATCCTTCAGTCGCAGCAGGAGTTTCAGTGGAGGATCGCCGATCGCCAGGCGAAACAGGTCGCAGGGCATGCCAGCGCGCGCGGTCGCGAGGGTTTCCGACTCGGCCACAACCCTCGCCGAGGCAAGGGCGGCGAGGGCGGGCGCGTCGAGCTGCGGCTCGTTGAGGTGGCGGGAGAACATGCGCTGGAGATCGGTGTCGCCGGGCGGAGCAGGCATTCTTTCGGCGACCGGCTCGCTTGTCGCGCCTTTAAGCAGCGCTCGCAGAACGCGCGCCTTCAATTCGCCGCAGTCCGAAAAGCTGGCTGCCCGCACTCCCGTCGTCGACTCGGTCGCACGCTGACGGAAAGCTTCGATGAGGTCCTTGTCGCACTCTCCGCTGCTAGCATCGGTATCGGTCGAAGCAATGGACTGCGGCTCCTTCAGGAACAGGAACCGCCGGACGCCCGCGGCGCCGGCCGCGTCGAACTCCAGCTCGGTGATCGATTTTCCATCCGCCTCCGGCCGATGACCGTAGCGCAAGCCGAGGATGCCGAGGTAGCAATCGCAGCGGCGCACATCGTCGAGACAGCTGTCGCGGACGCTATGCTCGCTGGCGTCGTAGCTTTCGACAAGGGTGCACAAGCCCTCCAGCGCGCGTTTGACCGCTTCCCGTTCCGCTCCGAGATCCTTCAGCGTCGAGGAGAGATATACGAGCATGGCGAGAAATTCCGGGGCGACTCTTGCGAAGATACGCGATGACGCACGCAAGCCGCCAGTCCCCGGTTCAGCTTATGTGCGGACTGCATCCCCCGCCAGAATCGCCAGCACCCCCAGCACCGCGAACACCGCCGCCGCAATCCCATGCACCAGCCGCACCGGCATGCGATGGGCGAGTTTCTCGCCGACGATCACCGCCGGCACGTTGGCAACCATCATGCCCAGCGTCGTGCCCATCACCACCGCGGCGAGGCTGTCGTACTGGGCCGCCAGCGCCACCGTCGCGACCTGCGTCTTGTCGCCCATCTCGGCGAGGAAGAACGCGATCAGCGTGGTGCCGAAGATGCCGAAGCGCGATGCCGTGGCGGTGTCGTCGTCGAGCTTGTCGGGGATCAGCATCCACACCGCCATCGCGATGAAGGAGACGCCGAGCACCCAGCGCAGCAGGTCGGGGCCGAGTTGCTGTGCGACCCAGGCGCCGACGGCGCCGGCGAAGGCGTGGTTGGCCAGGGTCGCGACCAGGATGCCGAGCACGATCGGCCACGGGCGCTTGTAGCGGGCGGCGAGGAAGAAGGACAGCAACTGGGTCTTGTCGCCGATTTCGGCGAGGGCGACGATGCCGGTGGAGATCAGGAAGGCTTCCATGGGGATTTCCAGGGCCGGAGCAGACAACCGATGACCACCCGCCCGCTCCGGCCCGGAGACGGCGGCGTGGTCAACGGTCTGGCCGGGCGCGCGGTGCTCGCGCGCTGCCCACGCCATGCCGGACGGCAAGTGTGTTGACGTGGGCCTACCGGCCCGATGCCGGCAGTGGCTACTCCCCGATGACGCAGTGCACTATATCAGGCGATCCGGACCTTCGCCAGCGTCCCGGCGCGCCACCAGCACCGGCACCGTCAGGTGCTTCAGCAGCGGCCCGGCGACCGCACCCGGAATCAGCGTGGTCAACGCGCTGGTGCCGGCGCCGATCACCAGCAGGTCGAAGCCATGCTCCTCGACGAACAGGCGGATGGTCTCGGCGACGTGGCCGACCGCCACGTGGGGCTGGTATTCGATGCCGCCTTCGTCGAGCAGGCGGCGGCTGTCGGCGAGCGCGGCGAGGCCCTCCTCGCGATACCAGGCCTCGACTTCCTCGTCACTGACGAACATTCGCGAATGCCCGGACTCGATGGCCGGCTGCACGTTGAGCAGGTGCAGCTCGGCGTCGAGACCGGCTCGGACCAGCCGCAGCACCTGTTGCGCTGCCGCGCTGCCGCCGCCACGGCCCTCGACCGCGATCAGGATCTTCATGCGAGCGGATTCGCCGGCCATCGATTCACTCCAGTGGTATCTCGCGCACCCGTCGCGCGGCCGGCGCACGACGCCGGCCCAGCCAGCGGCCGAACACCACGACCAGCAGCGCGCCGGCGGCGCCGGCGCTGACATGGGCGTGCGGCACGTGGGCGGCGGACCAGGCCGCCGTCGCCATGTCGGTGACCAGCATGCCGCCGGCGATCCAGCCCAGCAAGGCGCCCCCGAGGGTGATGACGAAGGGAAAGCGGTCCATCAGCGTGAGCACCAGCCGACTGCCCCACACGATGATCGGAATCGACACCAGGATGCCGAAGATGACCAGGCTCATGTCGCCGTGGGCGGCGCCGGCCACCGCCAGCACGTTGTCGACGCTCATCACCGCATCGGCGACGACCACCGTGCGCACCGCCCCGAACAGCGTGGCGCTGGCATCGATCGCACCGTGGCCGCCGTCCTCGTCCTCCGGCAGCATCAGCTTGACGCCGATCCACACCAGCAGCACGGCCCCGACCACCTTGAGCCAGGGCAGTTCGAGCAGGTGCAGCGCGAAGAAGATCAGCACCAGGCGAAGCCCGATGGCGCCGACCACGCCCCAGAAGATGCCCCGCGCCCGCTGGTGCTCGGGCAGGCGGCGGCAGGCCAGCGCGATCACCACGGCATTGTCGCCGCCGAGCAGGATGTCGATGGCGATGATCTGGGCAACCGAGACCCAGAATGCGGCGGTGAGCATTTCTTCCATGGCATCCTGCGCGATGCGGGCGATGGTTGCCCGGCGCGGGGCGACTCTACCCGCAAGGCGGGGCGCCCACAATAGCGGATTGGCGCCGCTGCGGCGCCTGGGGCACAATCCAGCAGCCTGATCGTGCCCCGGGGATTTCGTCGCATGGACTTCGATGTATTGATCGTCGGCGCCGGCCTTGCCGGTGCCAGCCTGGCGGCCGCGCTGCGCACCAGCTCGCTGAAGGTCGGGCTGATCGAAGGCTCGCCGCCGCGGCGACCCGACGGCTGGGACGCGCGCGTCTATGCCATCAGTCCGGCGAGCGTCGCCTTTCTCGACGAGATCGGCATCTGGCAGCACCTCGACCACGCGCGCGTCGCGCCGGTCTACGACATGCGGATCTTCGGCGACCGCGACGGCCGGCTCGACTTCTCCGCCTACGACTGCGGCCTCGAGGCCCTGGCCTGGATCGTCGAAGCCAGCCAGTTGCAGCTCGAGCTATGGGAAACGGTCAAGCGCCAGCACGGCGTCCGCTTGCTGTGCCCGGCCCGGCCGGCGGCGCTGGCCTTCGACGAGGACGGTGCCGAGCTCGCGCTCGAAGATGGACGCAGCGTGCGCGCCCGCCTGGTGGTCGGCGCCGACGGCGCGGCGTCGTGGGTGCGCGAGCAGGCCGGCATCCATGCGCGCGTCAGTCCGTATGGCGAGAAGGGGGTGGTGGCCAACTTCGAATGCAGCCTGCCCCACGACGGGCGTGCCCTGCAGTGGTTCCTGGCCGACGGCATCCTGGCCTGGCTGCCGTTGCCGGGGGAGCGGATCTCGATGGTCTGGTCGGCACCCGATGCGCTGGCCGAGGAACTCGTCGCGCTGTCGCCGGAAGCGCTGTGCGCCCGGGTTGCGGCGGCCGGCAGCGAGACCCTCGGCCGGCTGACGCCGATCACGCCGGCTGCAGCCTTTCCGCTGCGGCTGATGCGGGTCGGGCAGCCGTTCGCGCATCGCGTCGCGCTGGTCGGCGACGCCGCCCACGCGATCCATCCGTTGTCCGGGCATGGCATCAACCTCGGCTTCCAGGACAGCCGGGCGCTGGCCAGCCGGCTGGCGGCACTGCCCGGCTGGCGGGATCCGGGCGAGGCCTCGATCCTGCGCGCCTACGCCCGCGCCCGTGCCGAGGAGACCCTGTTGATGCAGACCACCACCGACGGCCTCAATCGCCTGTTCCGGCCGACCGATCCGCTCGTCGCGCGAATCCGGAACTTCGGCCTGAACCTTACCAATGCCGTGCCGGTCGTACGCAATATGCTTGTACGCTACGCGGTCAGTGGCCATTTCTGAGGACATGGCCGGCCCGCTGTCTATGGAGAAATCGATGATCAGCTGTTTTCGCCGGGCGCTGCTGCCCGTCTTGGTGGCCGCCAGCGGCCTCGCGCAGGCCGACGAGGCGTCGGTGCAGAAGGGCATCAACACCTTTCTCGGAGTCGACGCGGTGGCGTCGGTGCAGAAGGCCGGTATCGGCGACCTCTACGAGGTGGTGCTGAAATCCGGCGAGCTGATCTATACCGACGAAGCCATCGGCTTCATCATCGACGGCCAGATCATCGACACCAAGTCGCGCCGCAACATCACCCAGGCGCGGCTCAGCGAACTGTCCCGGATAGACTTCGCCAGCCTGCCGCTGGAGCGTGCGATCAAGCAGGTCAAGGGCGACGGCAGCCGGATCATGGCTACCTTCGAGGATCCGAACTGCGGCTACTGCAAGCGACTGGCGAAGGAACTGCAGAAGGTCAGCAACGTCACCATCTACACCTTCATGATCCCGATCCTGTCGGCCGACTCGAACGAAAAGGCCCGCAACATCTGGTGTGCGGATGACAAGGCGAGCACCTGGAACGACTGGATGCTGAACAACAAGCAGCCGGTCAACGCGAGCTGCGACAGCGACGCGATCCAGCAGAATGCCGAATTCGCCCACCGGCTGCGAATCAACGGCACGCCGACGCTGTTCTTCGCAGACGGCAACCGGGTCGGCGGCTACCTGCCCGCCAGCGAGATCGAGAAGGAATTGACGGCGGTCGCCTCGCGCAAGGACTGACTCGACGCTTCGGGCTCGGAGCCCTCCTTCCTCGCCAGTGGCGGGCTTGCTGGCCGCACCGATCGCCGACGACAACGCGTGCGCCTTGATCTCGTCTTCCGGGCCGGTCACGGTGACCGGCAGCCGGCAGTTCGCGCTAATGCTCGGCGACGGCTCGGGTGCCGTGATCGGCGGTACCGAGCGGCCATTCGACGCCGGCGCCGCCGCGCCCACGACTTCGCTGGCGCGATACGACGGCCCTTCCGGCACCTTCCCGTTCCAACGTGTGTCGGGTGAATGCAGCTCGGGCGCAGGCGTGCTTCAGGTGAGCCTGTCCTTCGAGAACGCGCCGGCTCCGGGACCGGAACAGGCGGCCCGGCTTTGCGGCGGCCTGCCGGTCGTCGCCATCCGGGTACACCGTATCCAGCGACGGGCAGTCGCCTGAAGCAGCCGCAAAAAGGGAAAAAGGCGCGAACGAATCGCGCCTTCTCCCCCCTCCCGTTGCCGACATCACGAGGTGCCGGCACTCCAATTGTTCTATGGGTGGCCGACCGCGGGGCCGGCCACCGAGTGGCGTCAGCCCTTGAGCTGATCCAGGATCGCCGGGTTCTCCAGCGTCGAGGTGTCCTGCGTGATCTCCTCGCCCTTGGCCAGCTGACGCAGCAGACGGCGCATGATCTTGCCGGACCGGGTCTTCGGCAGGTTCTCACCGAAGCGGATGTCCTTGGGCTTGGCGATCGGACCGATGTCCCTGCCGACCCAATTGGCCAGATCCTTGATGATCGCTGCCGCTTCGTCGCCGGTCGGGCGCGGACGCTTCAGCACCACGAAGGCGACGATGGCTTCGCCGGTCAGGTCGTCGGGACGACCGACCACCGCTGCCTCCGCCACCAGCTCGTGCGCCACCAGCGAGGACTCGATTTCCATCGTGCCCATGCGGTGACCGGAGACGTTGAGCACGTCGTCGATGCGGCCGGTGATCGTGAAGTAGCCGGTCTTGGCGTCGCGGATGGCGCCGTCGCCGGCGAGATACAGCTTGCCCTTGAAGTCGTCCGGATAGTAGGAGCTCTTGAAACGCTCCGGATCACCCCAGACGTTGCGGATCATCGACGGCCACGGGCGCTTGACCACCAGGATGCCGCCCTGCCCCCAAGGCACTTCGGTGCCGGTCTCATCGACCACGGCGGCCATCACACCCGGGAACGGCAAGGTGCATGAGCCGGGGATCAGCGGCGTGGCGCCCGGCAGCGGGGTGATCATGTGGGCGCCGGTCTCGGTCTGCCAGAAGGTGTCGACGATCGGGCAGCGACCGCCGCCGACCTCGTTGTAGTACCACTCCCAGGCGGCCGGGTTGATCGGCTCGCCGACCGAACCCATGATGCGCAGGCTGGTGAGGTCGTACTGACGCGGATGGACCTTCTCGTTGGCGTCGGCGGCCTTGATCAGCGAACGGATCGCGGTCGGCGCGGTGTAGAAGATCGTGACCTTGTGGTCCTGGATCATCTTCCAGAAACGGCCGGCATCCGGATAGGTCGGCACACCCTCGAACACGATCTCGGTGGCGCCGCAGGCCAGCGGGCCGTAGGCGATGTAGGAGTGGCCGGTGACCCAGCCGATGTCGGCGGTGCACCAGAAGACGTCGTCGGGCTTGATGTCGAAGGTGTACTTCATCGACAGCATGGCCTGCAGCAGGTAGCCGCCGCTGGCATGCTGGACACCCTTCGGCTTGCCGGTCGAGCCCGAGGTATAGAGCAGGAACAGCGGGTGCTCGGCCTCGACCCACTCCGGCTCGCAGGTGTCGGACTGGCCGGCGAGCGCGTCGTCGAGCCAGATGTCGCGACCCTCGGCCATGGTGACTGCGCCGCCGGTGCGCTTGACGACGATGACGTTCTTGATGGTCTTGCAGTGGTCGCCGCTGGCGTCGGAGGCCAGGGCCTCGTCGGCGATCGGCTTCAGCGGCAGCGCCTTGCCGCCGCGGAACTGGCCGTCCGAGGTGATCAGCGCAACCGCGCCGGCACCCTCGATGCGGTCGCGCAGCGACTGCGCCGAGAAGCCGCCGAACACCACCGAATGGGTCGCGCCGATGCGGGCGCAGGCCTGCATCGCGACGATGCCTTCGATCGACATCGGCAGGTAGATGACGACGCGGTCACCCTTCTTGACGCCCATGCCGCGCAGCGCATTGCCAAACTTGCTGACGCGACTCAGCAGATCCTTGTAGGTGATCTTGGTGACTTCGCCGCCGTCGGCTTCGAAGATGATCGCGACCTTGTCGCCCAGGCCGTTGTTGACCTGGCGGTCGATGCAGTTGTAGGAGACGTTCAGCTTGCCGTCCGGGAACCACTTGAAGAACGGCGGATTGCTCTCGTCCAGCACGGTGTTGAACGGCGTCTGCCAGTCCAGCAGTTCGCGGGCATGACGACCCCAGTAACCCTCGTAGTCGCGCTCGGCCTCGTCGCACAGTGCCTTGTACGCTTCCATGCCCGACACTGCTGCATTCTTAACCAGCTCTTCCGAGGGATAGTACAGCTTGGTCTGGGTCGACTCGTTATTCGACATTGCTCACCTCTCCTTATCTCTCTTCAAAGATTTCAGGACTACCTGCTTGAAAGCCGGCTGGGCGCACCCGCCGACCTTGTTCTTCTGTCACCTGACTTTTCCGGCTCCGTGTCACCAGAAAGCGGGAGAATACAGCGATTTCACCAGTTATTGCTTACATCGGACTTACATGTCTTACATAAGACTTCGGTGAATTTTTCCCGCTGCGCAACATTTCGCTCCAATCGCCAATCCGATCAAATTGATCTTCTTGAGTTAATCGGAATCCGACCGGATTGCGCAGTGCAACCAGGCAAGGCAACAGGTGCCATGGCGTCGATACCGGCCCCCGCCGGGTGGCACTGCCCGAAGCTCCGAAGTCGCCTCCGCGAGGGGATGAATTCCGTGCTAGTCTTTGGCGGTTGTGCGCCGGCGCCGGACGAACCGCCAACCGGGGCGCAGCGGCCCAGTCGCGGCTCGCCACCAGTCCGCCAGACGACCGGGGCGGCAGCCGAACCTTAGACATCGAGGGAAAGCCATGACCGTCATTCGCCAGGACGACTTCATCCAGTCCATCGCAGACGCCTTCCAGTTCATCAGCTACTACCACCCGCTGGACTACATCCAGGCGCTCGGCAAGGCCTACGAACGCGAGCAGTCGCCCGCCGCACGCGATGCCATCGCCCAGATCCTCACCAATTCGCGCATGTGCGCCGAGGGCCACCGCCCGATCTGCCAGGACACCGGGATCGCCGTGGTCTTTCTCAAGGTCGGCATGAACGTGCGCTGGGACGCCACCCTTTCGGTGCAGGAAATGATCAACGAAGGCGTGCGTCGCGCCTACAACCATCCCGACAACAAGCTGCGTGCGTCGGTGCTGCTCGATCCGGCCGGCGCGCGCCGGAATTCGAAGGACAACACCCCGGCGGTGGTCCATTACGAGATCGTCGAAGGCGACCACCTCGAAGTGACCTGCGCTGCCAAGGGCGGCGGCTCCGAGAACAAGTCGAAGATGGTGATGCTCAACCCGTCCGACTCGATCGTCGACTGGGTGCTGAAGACCTTGCCGACGATGGGTGCCGGCTGGTGCCCGCCCGGCATCCTCGGCATCGGCATCGGCGGCACGCCCGAGAAGGCGATGCTGCTGGCCAAGGAATCGCTGATGGCCCACGTGGACATCCAGGAACTGCAGGCCAAGGCGGAATCCGGTGCCGAACTGAGCCGCGTCGAGCAGTTGCGCCTCGAGCTGTTCGACAAGGTCAATGCGCTGGGCATCGGCGCCCAGGGCCTGGGCGGCCTGACCACCGTGCTCGACGTCAAGATCCTCGACTATCCGACCCACGCCGCCTCGCTGCCGATCGCGATGATCCCGAACTGCGCGGCCACCCGCCACATCCATTTCGAGCTCGACGGTTCCGGCCCCGCGACACTGGCGACACCGAAGCTCGAGGACTGGCCCGACGTCACCTGGAAGGCCGACACCAACGTCGCCACCCGGGTCAATCTCGACACCCTGACCAAGGAAGAGGTGGCGTCGTGGAAGCCGGGTCAGGTGCTGCTGCTCAACGGCAAGATGCTGACCGGCCGCGATGCCGCCCACAAGCGCATCCAGGACATGCTGTCGAAGGGCGAGGAACTGCCGGTCGACTTCACCAACCGCATCATCTACTACGTCGGCCCGGTCGATCCGGTACGCGAAGAGGTGGTCGGTCCGGCCGGCCCGACCACCGCCACCCGGATGGACAAGTTCACCCGCATGATGCTGGAAAAGACGGGCCTGATCGCGATGGTCGGCAAGGCCGAGCGCGGTCCGGTGGCGATCGAGGCGATCAAGGACAACAAGGCGGCTTACCTGATGGCGGTCGGCGGCTCCGCCTACCTCGTGTCGAAGGCGATCAAGCATGCCGAGGTGGTCGGGTTCGGCGACCTCGGCATGGAGGCGATCTACGAATTCGAGGTCGAGGACATGCCGGTGACGGTCGCGGTCGACGCAGCCGGCACGTCGGTGCACCAGACCGGACCGAAGGAATGGCAGGCGAAGATCGGCAAGATTCCGGTCGCAGTCGCCTGATCCATTGACGCAGGCGTCCGCGGCATTCGTCGATGCTGTGGCTCGATCTCGCGATCGCCGATCGCCGGGACGCCGAACGTGCCTTTTTCGTCACCGACGACGACTCGGCGGACGACATCGTGCGCGTGCGCATCGAGGATTGCTCCGAGTTCGAACTGGCGCATCTGGCGCTGCTGCTGACGCCCGGCTTCGATCCGCAACTGGTGGTCGATGGCGATCGTCCGAGCGAGGTCGTGACCAGTTGCGATCGCCGGCTCGTCAGTGCGCTGGCCGCGACCGCGGCGGCCGACCTGCCGGCGCTCGCCGAGCGATGGCACGGGGCCTGCAGCTTCGAACGCGCCGAATCGGTCCTGCCCGAACTGCACGCGCTGGCATGCGAGGCCGAGAGGCGCGGAAGGCCATTGCTCTACGCGCAGGGTGACGACCGTGACTGCAGCTGGGACTGAAGCCCTGCCCGCCCGCCCCCGGGCTGCGGCGGCGCCGACGGCAGGTCGATGCGCACGCCAAGGCCGGCGCCGCCGCCAGCCGTGACCAGCCCGTCCACGAATTCGATGCCGGCACCGGCCGTCTCGACGATCCTGGCCACGATCGACAATCCGAGGCCGCAGCCCTCGCCGTCGCTGTCGCCGGCTCGGTAAAAGCGCTCGAGCAGGCGGCCGCGCTCGGCCGGCGCCACCCCCGGGCCGTCGTCGCGCACGGTCAGCCGAACCGCATCGCGCAGAATCTCGACCTGCAGATCGACGCAGCCGCCGCTGCGGCCGTAGCGCAAGGCATTGTCCACCAGATTGCGCACCAGCAACTCGACCCAGGTCGCATCGAGCTGCACCGGCGCCGGATCCGGTGCCTCGAGCTGGATTTCCTGCCCGCGCCCGATCGCCAGCGGCATCAGGTCCGCGCAGACCGTGGCGGCGACATCGGAGAGATCCGCCACCGAGCCCGTGATACCGCCGCCTGCCGCCGGATCGAGTCGCGCGAGGGTCAGCAGTTGCTCGACCAGATGCGTCATCCGCTCGACGCCGACCAGCAGCTTGTCGTGGGCCCGGCGGCGCTCCGCCGGATCATCGATACGGGCGGCCAGTTGAGCATGGACACGCAACGCGGCAAGCGGCGTGCGCAACTCGTGGGCAGCATCGGCGGTGAATCGGCGCTCGTTTTCGATCGCCCGCGTGACCCGATGGGTGAGGCCGTCGATGGCCTCGATCAGCGGCATGATCTCGTGTGGGCATGGCCCACTGAGATCGAGCGGGTGCAGCCCGTCGACCGGCATTCGCAGCACATCGCCGGCGGCCTCCCGCACCGGCCGCATCGCGCGCCCGACGAACCACCAGATCGACAAGGCCATCAGCGGAAAGCCGACCGCCAGCGGGATCAGCAGGTGCTCGGCGAACTCATGCCCGAGGTCGTCGCGGATGGCATAGCGCTGGCCGACCACCACACGATAGAGACTGCCGTCGCCGGTCTGCTCGGTGCGCACGAAGATGCGCCACGGCACGGTGGACAGTTCGAGCCGGAAGAATCCGTCGGCAAGCCGCCCTGGCGGCGGCAGGCCATCGGCGCCATCCGGTGTATGGGCGAGCATCCGCCACCGCCCGTCGACCAGATCCATCACCTGGTACAAGACAGGCATGCGATAGGGGTGGGTCTGCTCGGAAGTACGGGAAACCGCCTGTTCGGAGTCGGTACCCTTCACCAGCCCGAGCAGCATCTCGCTGGCCTGCACCATCTGCGCGTCGAACAGTTCGTCGGCTTCCTCGAGGGCGTGCAGAAAGGCGGCCACGGCGGCGCCCAGCCAGAGCACCGCCATCGAGCCGATCAGGCTCAGCATCAGCCTGCCGCGAAGCGAATAGCGCCTGGAGTCACCCACCGTCAGAGGCCGTCCTCGACCATCATGTAGCCGACGCCGCGCACGGTACGAATCAGTTCGCTGCCGATCTTGCGCCGCAGGTGGTGAACATGGACCTCGAGTGCGTTGCTGCCGATCGACTCGCCCCAGGCGTAAAGGTGTTCCTCGAGGGTACGGCGCGTTCGCACGCGACCGCAGGATTCGAGCAGGAGGCTCAGGAGATCGAATTCCCGGCTGGTCAAGGACACCGGTTCGCCGCACAGCAGGACTTCGCGGGTGGCCGGATTGAGTTGCAGGCGGCCATTCCGCATCACCGGCACGGGGCGGCCGTTGGAGCGCCGGACCAGTGCCCGCAGGCGCGCCGCCAGTTCGTCGAGGTCGAAGGGCTTGAGGACGTAGTCGTCGGCGCCGAGGTCGAGCACGTCGACCTTGCTGCGCACGTCGTCACGCGCAGTCAGCACCAGCACCGGCGTGGCGTCGCCGCGCTGTCGCAGGCCACGCAACACGGTCGGGCCATCGCACTTGGGCAGGCCGAGGTCAAGCACGACGGCAGCAAAGTCTTCGGCATCCAGTGCCGCCAATGCCGCCTCGCCATCCCGGACCCAGTCCACGGCGTGTCCCAGGGTCTGCAATGCCGCCTTGAGGCCATCGCCCAGCAGGCGATCGTCTTCCACCAGTAGCACCCGCATGTCCGCTCCTAGCCGGGGATGTGCACCGAGCGTTCATCGAAGATACCCTGGTGCGCATCGCGGTGACAGGCTGGGCAGTTGGCCGGCGTCGCCACCACCGGCAGTGCCCAGGTCGAACGGGAGATCATCAGGTGGCGGTGGCGAAACCAGCGTGTCGCCGTCACCCGCCCGGGCTGGTCGGATGCGGCCAACCGCGCCATCACTTCGGCACCGATCACCGAGCCGCCGACGTCCGCGGCCTTCGCCAGCAGCCAGGCCACGATCACGCGACGCTCGGTTTCGTCCAGCCGCAGCCGGACACCGAAGTGTTCGGGCAGGGCATCGGCCATCGCATGCCAGGAATCGGCCGGCAGGAAATACGGCGCATAGGCGACGTGACAGCTGCCACAGGCCTCGTGATGCATCTGCTTGCCGACCGCCTCCACCAGTGCAGGCGCCAGCGGGTCCGACCCGGTATCGGCCGACCGGCTGCTTTCGATCCAGACGACGCCGCTGGCAATGCCGAGCAGCATGGCGAAACCCAGCGTCGAAACCGTCAAGCCGCGACGCCTTAGCCTTCCAGCCATAATCGAGGCGCCTCCCATCCATGGCTGCCAGTGTGCGGCCGCAAGCTTAGCCTTTCCTTAACATGTCGGCGTAATACCGACACCGACACGCAGAACCCACCGAAACAGATTTTCACTCGCATAGCCATCAATCACGGCATCCCTATGCCGATGTCACGTGAGCTGACCGTCGGTGCGCGCCGGTCGCCCCCCTTCGACATTGCCGGGCCCGGCATGAACGGAGATCTCCCGTGAATTCGAGACACCTGATCGCGGCGCTGTCGATTGTCGCCTGCATCCCGCACACCTTCGCGGACACCTTCCCGCCCGACTGGGGTGCCGGGAGCCCGAACGAGGCCGCCGGACCGATCCACTTCTCGCCGGCGGCATGGCCGGCGGAGCCCGCCGACCCCGTCGACTGCACCCACGCCTGCGGCGACTGGACGCCTTACTCCCGCTTTCAAGCCGGCGTCGCCGATCCGCGCACGCAGGACCCGTCGAATGGCGGCACCTCACCGCAGAACTACGTGAATGTCGCCTCGTCGTGCGTCGACCGATCGCTGCCGAGCATCTATTACCACCTGTACCGCCATCCGACCGATCCGACGCGCGACGTGCTGATGTTCCGCTGGCGCGTCGAGCAGATCGCCCACACCTACGCCACGGGCCCGTCCGCCGGCAACTATCGCAGCGCAGACCCGTGGAATTCCGCCCTCTGGACCGTGCTGTTCGACATCGACGGCGACGGCTACCGCGACCTCGCTGCCCATCTCGACGGCTCGTCGGGCAGTCCGTCGGCACCGATCGACATGATCGCCGGCATCTGGGGGAACATCCCCACGCAGTCCATCGACTACCTGAACGACCCGTCGATCCGCCTGATCGCCCACAATCCGACCGCCTTCAGCGCGGGCGGCATGCTGCTGAACTTCCACGAGGGCGCCAGCGCCCCGGACACGGTCTGGCCGGCGGGCGGCAGCACCGACACCTGGGATTACGGCACCACCCGAGCGAAGCTGGTGTCGACGAACGCGTGCAACGAGTACTTCGTCGATTACCAGATCCCGGTGCGCATGCTCGATGCCTCCGCGAGCGGGCCGAACCCGGCGCTGAACGGCCCGAAGATCACGCGCGACACGCCGATCTCGATGCTGTTCTGCACCGCCAACAGCCTCAACAACCCGTTCCAGAAGGATTGCTCGCTGGACCGCGCCTACATCGGCGACGAGGGCAAGCCCGCGCCCTTCGGCGACTACCTGTCGTTCAACAAGACGAGTGCCTACAGCCAGCCCATCGTCGCCAAGGTGACGGCCTCGGCGCCGGCCACCTGTCCCGGCAGCTACCAGCTCGCAGCCACCGTGCAGGACACCCTCTACGTCACCGCCGGCGGCGAGATCGCGCCCTCGGTGCAGTCGGTCCGCTTCCTCTATTGGGCCGACAGCGACGGTGACGGAACGATGGCCGGCGACGCCGGCAGCAGCTGGGTCGATGCCGCCAGCGCCAGCCTGGCCGCCGGCAGCCTCAACACCTGGCAGGCGAGCTGGGACGCGACCAACCTGCCCAAGGGCAAGTACCTGATCGGCGTGCAGGCGGTGGACGACCGCACGCTGCACGACGACGGCGTCCCCGACGCGCTGGTGGACAACCGCACCTTCTCCTACCTGCCCGGCAGCACGAACGCGACGACCGGGGCGCAGATCTACATCAACCCGTGGACCTACGACGGCGCCACGCGCAGTTGGAGCAGCGGCGGTGCCGGCGACTGGATCAGCGGCCAGCAGGCCGCCTTCCCGGCCCACGCCACGCCGACCACCCCCGGCAACGGGGAGAACTGGTTCGGCAACCCGGACGTCACCGGCGTGCAGACGGCCTTGATCGGCGTTGCCATCAACGCCTGCGGCGTCGCGCCGACCCTGACCAAGAGCGCCGCCCCGACCGCCGCGACCGCCGGCCAGGACATCGCCTTCACGCTGACGGTGAGCAACCCGGCGAACAACGGCGGCCCGGTGACCCTCAGCCAGCTGGTCGATCCGCTGCCGGCCGGCTTCGTGTACAACACCGGCTCGACCGCGGGCGCGTTCGGCGCTGCCGACCCTTCGATCAGCGGCAGCACCCTGACCTGGAACGGCAGCGTGCAGATCGCGCCGGGCACCAGCGCCACGCTGAGCTTCAGCGCCAAGGCACCGACCACCACGGGCAGCTACAACAACACGGCCAGCGCGACCACCGACTTCGGTGCGATCAGCAGCGAACCGGTGCAGATCGGTGTCGGCGCGGCGCGGCTGTCGCTGTCCAAGTCGGCCAGCAGCCTGTCGCTCAATCAGGGCGACACCGTCACCTGGACGATCCACTACGCGAACGACTCGCCGATCGACGCTCGCAACGTGCGCATCGAAGACGTCCTTCCGGCGGGGATCACCTCGGCCAGTTGCAGCGACGGCTGCAGCTGTGTCGACAACGACACCAGCGGCACCTGCAATGCCGGCGACACGATGAGCTGGAACGTCGGTACGTTGGCTGCCGGCGAAGGCCCCCGCTCGCTCACCATCGCCGCGGTGCTGGCGAACCCCTACCCGGCCTCCGCACCGGTGCCGCTCGTGAACACCGCCACCATCACTTCGGACGACACCGCGCCGGCCAGCGCAACGGCCGCCAGCCATGTCGCGGTGCCGCGACCCGAACTGGTTCTGGCCAAGACCGCCAACAAGACCCTGGTCGACGCGACCGCCGCGGCGCCCGCCAACCAGGTGGTATTCACGCTGCAATATGCCAATACCGGCGCCGGCGACGCCCAGGGCGTGGTCCTCGCCGACCCGCTGCCAGAGGGCTTCCTCTACGTGTCGGCAACGCCGACGCCAGGCGGCGCCCCCGCGGTCGGTGCCAATGGCACGGTGAGCTGGAACCTCGGCACGCTTGCTGCCGGCGGCAGCGGCAGCGTCACCGTCACGGCACGCCCGGGCAATCCGTTCGCGGGCACCCAGAACCCGGTGACCAACACCGCCAGCCTGTCCGCCAGCGGCCTCGCCCCGGTGCAGGACAGCGCCGACGTCGGCGTGGTGCAGAGCGGGCAGTTGTGCAGCGCCTTCTATTTCCGCGACGCCACCGGCTCCGTGGGCTTCGACGGCACCCGCCTGCTGGCGACCACGGGTGCCGCCCCGCAGGGCGCCGACATCGGCGGCTCGACGACGATCACCGTGCCGGGCGGCGCCGGTGTGTACTCGTCTACCGTCCTGAGCCTCTACCAGGACCCGGCATCGACGGCAAACACCAACTTTGCCGGCAACCTGACCACGTCGATCTGGATGGACCGCGGCGCCGGCCCGGGCATCACCATCCGCGGCACGGTGTACGACTACGATTCGGTCACCGGCAGCCGCGTCCAACTCGGCCAGGGCATCCAGGGCTTCACCGGCAGCGCCTCCGGGCTGCTGACCTTCACGGTCCCGCTTTCCGGCACCTTGCAGAAGAATCACCGCCTGCTGTGGACCTATGAGGCGGCCTCCGCCAACAGCCAGTCCACCGCCCTGCAATTCCAGTATGGCGGCACGGTCACCAACGCGATCAGCGGCAGCGGCACGCGACTGGCCGACTCCCGCGCCGAGTTCTGCGTCACGCCGCCGGCCAACCTGATCGTCGACAAGCGTGTCAGCGCCGCCAGCATCGCCGCGACCGGCAGCGGCCGGACCCTGACCTACACGATCGACTATGCCAACACCAGTTCGGCCACGGCGGCCAGCAACGCCGTCATCGTCGACACCCTGCCCGCCGGCGTCAGCCTTGCCTCCGCCAGCCTGAACGGCACGCCGATCGTGCCGACCGGCAGCAATCCCTACACCTTCCCGCTCGGCACCGTGGCGGCCAACGGCAGCGGCTCGCTGCAGATCGTAGCCAACGTCGACGACGACCTCTCGGCTCTGTCCACCCTCGACAACCAGGCGACGATCGCCTCGGACCAGACTGCAGAGCAGAGTGCCCGGGCGTCGACGCGGGTGATCGGCAGCAGCAGCAGCGGCGCGCCGCTGCTCACGATCTCAAAGGCGGTGGACGACAGCTCGCTGATCGCCGGCCAGCTCGCCACCTACACGCTGACGGTGCTCAATGCGGGCAACGGCACGGCGTCGTCGGTGGTGGTCAGCGACGTGCTGCCGGTCAGCGGCGACTTCGCCTACGCCGGTTGCAGCACGGCGACCGGTAGCTGCAGCCAGTCTTCGGGCACGGTGACCTGGACGGTTGGCGCACTCGCCGCCGGTGCCAGCGCCACGGCCAGCGTGACGATGCAGGTCGCCGCCTCGCCGGCGAGCGGCATCACGACGCTGGACAACCAGGCCACGGTCGCCGATGCGGACTACTGCAGCGGCGCAACGCCGCCGGCCGGCTGCCGCAGCGAAGTGGTCACCGTCAGCATCAGCACGAATCCGAATCTCACCCTCGCCAAGAGCGTCAGCGACGTCGTGCCGGCTGCGGGCGACACGCTGACCTACACGCTCACCGTCACCAATACCGGCTCGGGAGCGGCCACCGACGTCGTCGTCAGCGACCCGATTCTCGGCCACATGGCGTTCGTCGGCGGCATCACCGCCAGCGCCGGCAGCGGCCGATTCGACGCCGTCGACAACCGCGTCGTGTTCGACGTCGGCAGCCTCGCCGGCGGCGCCGCTGCAACGCTCAGCTTCCAGGCCGCGGTGGATGCGGTGATGCCCAACGGCGGCACCACACTGACCAACGTCGCCAGCACCCGGGCCGGCAACAGCCCGCTGCGCACCGCCAGCGCCACCAGCACCGTGACCGCCGGACCGCTGCTGTCGATCCTCAAGTCCGGCCCCGCCAGCCTGCCGCTGCCGGCCACCCGGCTGGTCAGCGTCGCCACCGCCGCGAACACGCTGTTCGTCGCCGACGGCAGCCGACTGCTGGTCGGCGACACGCTACGGGTGGGCGGCACGCTGACGCGGGTGACGGACGTCGCCGGCAACGCCGTCGCGGTGGCGACGCCGGTCACCGCGGCCACCGGCAGCGACGTGCTGCTGGGCGCCACGTTCACGCTGACCTGGCGCAACAGCGGCGATGCCGATGCCACCCACGTGCTCGTCACCGATCCGCTGCCCGCCGGCTGGCGCTTCGTCTCCGCGACGCCGACCGCCACGGCCGCGCCCGCGGTGGATGCCAACGGCACGGTCAGCTGGGACCTCGGCACCGTCGTTGCCGGCAGCCAGGGCACGCTGCAGGTGGTCGCCGTGGCGACCACGGCCGGCAGCCACAGCAACACCGCGTCGATCGTCGACGACAGCTACTGCAGCGGCGGCACGCCGCCACCGGCATGCAGCAGCACCCTGGTCACCCTGGTCGGCGGCCTGGCGGCGGAAAAGTTCACCACCACGCCGCTGATCGCCGCCGGCGGCACCGCGCAGTGGACGCTGGTGGTACGCAACGGCACCGCGGCCAGCGTCGGCTCGATCACCGTCGAAGACGAACTGCCCGCCGGCTTCAGCTATGTCGCGGCATCCACCCGGATCGACGGCAGCCCGGCGGGAGATCCAGTGCTGGTCGGCGGCGACGCCGCACGACCGCAATGGACGATCACCGTGCCTGCCGGTGGCAGCACGACGATCCGCTTCGACGCCCTGGCCGACGCCTCGATCGGCGCCGCCACCTACCAGAACGGCATCGTGGTCAGCGCACCGGGCACCGGCGTGCTGCAATTCGACCCGCTGCAGACGACGGCAGAGGACGTCACCGTGCTGGCCCCCGGCACCGGCCTCGTCGAGGGCATGGTGTATCGGGACCTGGACGCCAATGGCAATTTCGACGCTGCGGTCGATGCGCCGCTGACCGGCGTCGCGGTGACCATCATCGACGACACCTCGACCACCTACGTCGCCATCACCGACGGTGCCGGGCGCTTCAGCCGGGTCGTCTCGGCAGGCGCGGCCATCGTCGACGTGGACGATTCCACCCTGCCCGCCGGACTGATGCTCACCACGGGCAGCGACGGCAGCGACCCGGACACCGTGCAGGTGCCCGACGGCGGCAGTGTGCGCGACGACACCGGCTTTGTCGCCGCCAGCGGTCCGGTCGGCGGTATCGCCGGCCGCGTCTGGCTCGACGCCGACGCCGATCAGGCCCAGGGCGGCGCCGAGGCCGGCATGCTCGGCGTGCAGGTGGTGTTGCGCCACGCCGCCAGCGGCAGCATCGCCGCCATCGCCTATACCGACCAGCTCGGCGACTACGCCTTCCCGACGGTGCCGGCCGGCGACTACCTGATCGACCTGCTACCCCCCCCGGGCCACTACCTGACCACCGCCAACGACCCGTTCGCGGTGACCGTCGCAGGCGGCAGCAATGGTGGCACCGATTTCGGCCTCAAGCCTGGAAGCACACTCTCGGGCCGGGTCTTCGTCGACGACGGCAGCGGCGGCGGCTCGGCCGGCGACGGCCTGCAGAACGGCGGCGAAGGCGGCACCGGCGCCGCCGCACCGCGCGTCGTCATCGTCGATGGCGGCGGCACCGTACTGGCCGTCGCCGTCGTCGCCAGCGACGGCCGATGGAGCGCCGGCGTAGCGGTCGGCAGCGGCTACGCTGCAATCCTCAGCACCGCGAATCCGACCGTCGGCAGCAGCTTCGCCGCCGGCGCCACGCTGTCGGCCGGCTGGCAGGTCACCAACGAGAACCGCAGCGGCAGCGTGGACGCCAGCGGCGACGGTCGGCTCGGCGGCATCGACGCCAGCGGCGACGTCAACGGTCTGAACTTCGGCGTCGAGCCGATGCCGACGCTGCTTCCCGACGTCTTCGCGCTGATCGACGCGCCGCCCAGCGTCGCGCCGGGCGAACGCGTGACCCTGGCGGTCACCTTCGGCAACCAGGGTGACGCCACCGCCGAGGGCGTGACCCAATCGCTGCAGTTGCCCCCCGGCCTGACAGGCGTCGACTGCTCCTCGCCCGTCGCCTGCAGCTACGACGCCGCCACTGGCCTGGTGACGATCAGCGGCTTGCCCACCGTGCTGGTGCCGCAGCAGTCGACTTCCTTCCTGTCGAGCTACATGGCGCCGCCGACCGGGCCGCTGCCCGCGCAAGCGACGATCTCGACGACCACGGCCGGCGAGACACCGACCGCAAACAACGTCGCCAACGACAGCACGACGGTCTCCGCCTCGGTCGTGGACGTGGCGGTCCACGTCGTCGCGCCGCCCACCGCTGCACCCGGCAGCCGCGTCGCAGTGGACATCGCCTTCGCCAATCTCGGCGCGACGGCCGCCAATGCCATGACCTATGGGTTGACGCTGCCAACGGGCCTCTCCGGCGTCAGCTGCGCCGGCAACGGCGTGAGCTGCAGCTACAACGCCGGTACCGGCCAGCTCAACATCGCCGGCCTGCCATCCGCGCTGCTCGCGGGCCAGCAGACTACATTCACCCTGCACTATCTGGCGCCGGCCAGCGGCACGGTCGTGGTCAGCGCCAGCACCAATGCCAGCGGTGACAGCGTCGCCGCCAACAACACCGACAGCGGCGCGACGGTGGTCACCGGCAGCCCGGCCGTTCCGGACGTCTACAGCCTCGTGTCGGCGCCCGCCAGCGGCACCGCCGGCGGCATGCTGGACGCGGCACTCACCTTCGGCAACCTCGGGCCGGTGCCGGCGAACCCGACCTACCGGCTGCAGCTCGCTGGCGCCGCCGTCAGCGACGTCGAGATCCGCTATCGCGGCGCGCTGTGCGTATGGGACGCGGGCAGCGGCGTCATTTCCGGCTGCGAACTGCCTGCCACGCTGGACCCGGGCGAGCACATCGAGCTGCAGCTCGGCCTGCGTCTGCCGGCGAGCGGCAGCGTGGTCATCGCCAGCGACGTCAGCGCGCCGGGCGAGCTCCACACCGCCAACAACCCGTCCTCCGGCACCACCGCGGTGGCCGGGGCCGCGGTGCCCGATGTCTTCGCCACCGTCGACGCCCCGGCCACCGTCGCCCCTGGCGACACGGTGAGGGCGCTGGTGAATTTCGGCAATCAGGGTCCGGCGACGGCCGATGGGGTCACCTATCGCATCGAGTTGCCCGCCGGATTGTCGGCCGTGACCTGCAGCGGCGCGTTCTGCGATTACGATCCGGCCAGCGGCATGGCGACGGCGATCGGCCTCCCCGACTCCCTCAGCCCGGGCATGGGCGTATCGCTGCTGGTCGACTTCGAGGCGCCAGCGGGACTGGCAACCTCACCGGGTGGTGCCGCGAATCCACTGTCGCTGACGGTCACTGCGATCATCTCCACCACCACGGCCGGCGAAGCGCCGACCGCCAACAATCGCGCCAGTGCGCCGGTCTCCCTTGGCGCCGGCGCCAGGGCCGACGTCACGACCTGGATTTCGGCCCCCGCCTCGGCCACCCCGGGCGCGACCGTGACGGCGATCGCGAACTTCACCAACCTGGGTAGCGCCAACGCCAGCGCGGTGGGCTACGGGCTCTCCGGCCTGCCGGCCGGTGCCACGGTCGAATACAACGGCGTGAGCTGCAGCTTCTCGGCCGGCGTGGTGAGCAGCTGCAACCTGCCGACGAGCCTCGCCCAGGGCCAGGTCGTGACCCTGGCCGTGCGCTACACGGCGCCCGCCTCCGGCACCGTCACCGCGGTCTCGAACGTGTCGGCAGGCAACGACGGCGACCCGTCGAACAACCAGGACTCCGCCGCGACGACGGTCGCCCCATCGGCGCTGGTGGACGTCCGCGCGACCGTTTCCGCGCCGCCCACGGCGAGCAACGGCAGCCTGGTCGTGGTGCCGCTGAGCTACGCCAACGGCGGCCCGGCGAGCGCACCGGTCACCCGCTACGGGCTGACGCTGAGCAGTCTCCCCGCCAGCGTCGAGATCAGCCACCAGGGTGTCGCCTGCGGCTGGGACGGCAGCACCCTGACGGGCTGCAACCTGCCCGCCGTCCTCGACGCCGGCCAGAGCCTCGCCGTGGTCATGAGCTACCGTGCACCGGCGGCGGGCAGCATCACGGTGACGAGTACCATCGCCACCTCGGCCACCGACACCAACGCGGCCAACGACAGCCGCATTGCCTCCACGAGCTTCACGGCCGGCGCCCCGGCCGGCTCGATCAGCGGCACCGTGTGGTACGACCTCGACCACGACAACGTGGTGGACAGCGGTGAGCCGCGGCGCGCCGGCTGGATCGTCGAGTTGCTGGCCGAAGCGGCGGGCGGCGACCTGCTGCTGACCCGCGTCACCACCGCGGCCGACGGCGGCTACCTGTTCAGCGGCCTGCCGACAGGCACCTACACCGTGCGCTTCCTCAATCCGAACGGCCAGACGGTGACCAGCGGGCCGATGCCGGTGGACGGCGACACGGCGGGCAATGGCGGTCTCGCCAGCGTCAGCCGGCTGTCGGGCATCCACGTCGCGGCCGGCGCGCCGGTGGTGAATCAAAGTCTGCCGCTGGACCCCTCGGGGGTGGTCTACGACAGCACCACGCGGACCGCCATCAATGGCGCCGTCGTCACGCTCGGCGGACCGGCCGGCTTCGATGCCGCCGACGTGGTCGGTGGCAGCCTCAGCCAGAGCACCGGCGCCGACGGCCTCTACCAGTTCCTGCTGCTGCCTTCGTCGCCGCCGGGCACCTATACGCTGACCGTGTCGGCTGCGGGCCATACGTTCCCGAGCACCGCGATTCCGCCCAGCACGGCGCCGGGCGGCTTCATCGGAGGCGACGTCTCGGGCGTCGTCGGCGCGCCGGCCGTCGGGCAGTCCACCACCTACTACCTGAGCTTCCCGTTGCCGACGGTGGACATGATCAACAACAACATCCCGCTCGACCCGCCGGCCGCCCCGCCGCCCCCGCCGCCGCCGGGCGCGGTGACACCGATCCCGACCCTGTCCGAATGGGGCATGCTGCTGCTCGCCACGCTGATGCTGCTGGTGGTCGCCGGCCAGCAGCGCAGGCACGCGCGACGCTAGGCGCTAGGGCTGTGGCGCGCGCAACGCGCGCAACAGCTTCTGGCCGGCACGAGGTGAATCGTCCCAGCCGAGGCGCTGCTTTTCGGCGACGATGGCGGCTCGCGTGCGCGAGCCGATGGCGCCATCGATCGGCCCGATGTCGTGGCCGCGCTCGCTCAGCAGTTGCTGAAGTTCGCGGCGCTGGGCGCGATCCAGCGGCAGATCGTCGGTCGGCCAAGGCGTGACGAAGCCGCCGCCCCCTCGCAGCCGGTCGGAGAGGTGGGCGATCGCCAGCCCATAGCTCATCGATGCGTTGTAGGCGTAGATGGCGTCGAAGTTGTCGAGCAGCAGAAAGGCCGGACCGCCGCCATCGGCCGGGCGCACGAGACCGGCCCTGCCTTCGTCCGGTAGCGCGGCGCCGTCCACCCGCAGGACACCTCGACGCTGCCACTCGGACATCGGCCGTTTCTTGCGGCGACCCTCGTCCGAGAGATCGAAGTCCTCCGGCAATCGCACCTCGAAACCCCAGCCCCGGCCGGAGCGCCAGCCAGCGTCGGCAAGGAAGTTGGCGGTCGACGCGAGCGCGTCCGGGATGCTATCGACCAGGTCGCGACGGCCATCGCCATCGAAATCGACCGCCAGGCGCAGGTAGGTGGAAGGCATGAACTGGGTGTGACCGAAGGCACCGGCCCAGGAGCCCTGCAGCTTGTCGGCGGCGAGGCTGCCCTCGTCGATGATCCCCAGCGCCGCGATGAATTCGCCGGAGAAATACTTCTGCCTGCGCCCGAAGCAGGACAGGGTGCCGAGGGATTCGAGCAGCGGCCGCTTGCCGAAATTCTTGCCGTAGTCGCTCTCGACGCCCCACACCGCTACCACGGTCGCCGGGTCGACGCCGTAGCGCCGTTCGATCTCGGCCAGAGTGTCCGCATGCGCGCGCAACTGCGCACGGCCGTCCTCGACCCGCTGGTCGTCGACCAGCGCCCCCAGGTAGTCCCAGATCGGGCTGCGGAACTCCGGCTGGTAATCGAGCCGTTCTAGCACGCCGAAGTCCGCTTCGAGGCTTGCGAGTTCCCGTCGCAAGGTCGGCGCGGAAATGCCCTCGGCGCTCGCCCGTAGCTGCAGACGTCCCAGACACTCGCGAAATTCCTCCTGCTGACCGGCCATCGCGCTGCCCACTGCCGCCGTCAGCAGCATCGTCGATATGCCACGCATCACGCCAGCGCCCGCTCGACGATCTCGGCCACGTCCCCGGACAATCCAGGCTCGGCGGCGACACGCGCCAGCTGCGTGCGGACCAGCGGCTGCAGGTTCGGCACCAGGTTGCGCCAGCGGTCGAGGCTTCTGGCCATGCGCGAGGCGACCTGCGGATTGCGCCGGTCGAGTTCGATCACGCGATTCGCCCAGAACTCGTAGCCGGCACCGTCGGATCGGTGGAATTCGGCCGGATTGGCGCGAAAGAAACTGCCCAGCAGGGAGTAGATGCGATTCGGGTTGGTCGCGTCGAAACCGTCGTCGGCATGCAGCCGCCGCACCCGCTCTAGGACCGCGGCATCGTCAGGCTGCCAGCGCCACGCCGTGGCTTGCAGGGCCAGCCACTTGTCGAGCACCAGCGCGTCGTCGCGGAAACGCTGCGCGAAATCGGCCAGCGCCTGCTCGCGGGCGTCCACGCTGCAGGTCATCAGCGCGTTCAGCGCAGCCATGCGATCGGTCATGTTCGACGCTTCGGCATAGCACGATGCCGCCAGCCGGCAACTGCCGGCCGTCCCGGTGCAGCACAACAGCCGCAAGGCCATGGCCGACAGCGCCCGGCGACCGGCATCGGCCGGGTGATAGCGATATACCCCGGTCACGGCAGATCGCCCGATCGCATCGCGCAACTCCTCGCCCGCCGCGTCGCCGAGCGTGCGCAGCAATCGCATCAAGGCATCGCGCAGAGCGACCGGGTCGGCTGGCTGCATGCGCTCGAGCAGGTAGGCTTCCGCCGGTGGCGTCAGCGCCTGCGCGACGAAGGCCGGGTCGAGCTCCGGGTCGACCAGCAGACGCCGCCAGGCATCGACGAAGTCGCCCGGCACTTTGGCGGCGGCATCCACCGCCAGCGTCAGCACGACCCGTTCGGTATAGCGCTGGGCAGCATCCCAGCGGTTGAAGGGGTCGCCATCGTGGGCCATGCGGAAGGCCAGAATCGCGTCGGGCTCGTCCAGTTCGAGGATCACCGGTGCCGACGCCCCCCGCAGCAGCGAAGGCACCGGTTCGACCTCGACCGCCTCGAAGACGAAGCGCTGCTGCGCCTCCGTCAGCTCGAGCACGCGCGTGCTACCGCCGTCGTGGCCCTCGCCCTCGAGCCGCAGCGGCAGGTCTCGGCCGTCCGGCCCGATCAGTCCGACCGCCACCGGTATGTGCAGCGGCTGCTTGGCGTCCTGGTCGGCGGTGGGCGGCGTGTGCTGGCTCAGCTCCAGGACGTAGCGTCGAGCGCCGGCATCGTAGCTGCCTTCGGCACGCACCCGCGGGGTTCCGGACTGGCTGTACCACGCCATGAAGCAGTCGAGATCGACGCCGGTCGCCTCCGACATCGCATCGACGAAGTCGTCGCAGGTCACCGCCTGTCCGTCGAAATACGAGAAGTAGAGGTCCATGCCACTGCGGAATCCCTCGCGTCCGAGCAGGGTCTGCAGCATGCGCACCACTTCGGCGCCCTTCTCATAGACTGTGGCGGTGTAGAAGTTGTTGATCTCGAGGTAGCGCTCCGGCCGGATCGGGTGGGCCATCGGACCGGCGTCCTCGGTGAACTGGACCGCCCGCAGCATCCGCACGTCGTCGATCCGCTTGACAGCGCGTGCCGAGTCGCCACCGGCAGCGGCCAGCATGTCCGCCGAAAACTCCTGATCGCGGAATACCGTCAGGCCTTCCTTTAGGGTCAGCTGGAACCAGTCGCGGCAGGTCACGCGATTGCCGGTCCAGTTGTGGAAATACTCATGGGCAACGACGCTCTCGACGTTCTCGTAGTCGGCGTCCGAAGCCGTTTCCGGCGCCGCCAGCACGTATTTCGCGTTGAAGATGTTGAGTCCCTTGTTCTCCATCGCCCCCATGTTGAAATCCGACGCCACCACGATCATGTAGCGGTCGAGGTCCAGTTCGAGGCCAAAACGCTCCTCGTCCCAGCGCAGCGCGTTCTCGAGCGAGTCCATGGCGTGGGCGGCGCGATCGAGCATGCCGTCCTCGACCCAGACCTGCAGCAGCACCTTGCGACCGGAACAGGTCGTGACCGTGCGCTCCAGCGGCACATAGGCACCCGCCACCAGCGCGAACAGGTAGCTCGGTTTCGGAAACGGATCCTGCCAGCGGGCGAAATGGCGTCCTCCTGGCAGCGATCCCCGCTCGACCAGGTTGCCATTCGACAACAGCACCGGGTAGACATTGGCGTCCGCCTCCAGCGTGACGCTGTAGCGCGCCATCACGTCGGGCCGGTCGGGAAACCAGGTGATGCGGCGGAATCCTTCCGCCTCGCACTGGGTGAACAATCCGCCCCGCGATTCGTACAGGCCGGAGAGCGCCGTGTTGGCGCGTGGCGAGACCCGGGTCACGATCTCGACTTCGGCTGCATCTCCGCCAAGCACGACTTCCATCCAGCCGGGGCCCTCGCGCACCTGGCCGGTCTCGGGTGCGACCCCGTCCACGGTCAGCGACACCAGTTCGACGCCATCGCCGTCAAGCCGCAGCGGGCCGTCTGCGCCAGGCCTGCGTCGACACGACATGCGGCTACGCACCACGGTCCGTTCGGCATCCAGCACAAAGCTCAATTCGACCGCCTCGACCTGCCATGCCAGCGGCTGATAGTCGGCACGCCGCACCGGCGCTCGGGAAGGCAGTTCGGACATCTGGTACTCCAAGCGGGATTCCCGATGGAATCCATTCAATTAAAACGACGGCGTAACGTTCGAGTGTACGCCGCGGTGCAACGTCACGGCAAAGCGCCCGCAGACGATCCGGTCGCGCCTCGGCCCGGTCCCCGCGGGCCGATCACAGCGGCCGCCCCGGCCGGTCGGCACGCAGGCGCTGACTGACGCCATCGACCAGCGCCGACAGCAGCAGCATCGCGATGATCACGGTGCTCGCCCGCCCCTCGTTGAACAGCGAGAGTTCGTAGTACAGCATCGCACCGAGGCCGCCAGCGCCGACGAAGCCGAGGATTGCGGCCATGCGGATGTTCATCTCCCAGCGATAGAGGGCGTAGGCCAGCCATTGGGCCGAGACCTGCGGCAGGGTGCCGTAGCAGAATGCCGCGACGGCACCGCTGCCGGCACCGACCAGACTGGCCTCCGCTGCCGGCGGCGCGTTTTCAAGCGCTTCAGCATAGAGGCGACCAAGCACGCCAGAGGTATGGAGGGCCAACGCCAGCGTACCGGCGAACGGTCCGAGACCGGCAGCCAGCACCATCAGGCTGGCCCACACCAGCTCGGGCACCGAGCGCAGGGCGTTGAGCACGAAACGTGCGACGGTACGCCCGCCATCCCCGAAGCGGCCGGCCGCCGGCAACGCGAGCATGGCACCGGCGACGGCGGCAAGCAGCGTGCCCAGCAGCGAGATGGCGAGGGTCTCGAGCGCGGCGACGGCGACCCGTGCGAGATAGCCGGGCGCATGCTCGGGCGGAAAGAAGCCGCCGAGGAAGGCCAGCATGTCGCGCCAGGCGCCCGCCTCGAGCAGTCGGCCCAGCGGCATGCCGAGATAGAGAAAGCTCGCCGCAACCGCCACGACCAGCAAGGCAACGACGAGGTGGCAGCGCAGGCAACGGGGCGGTGCGATCGCGGCGGCGCTCACCGGGCGTCCCTCCTGTCGCGATGCGACTTCGTCCCCGGGGGGCGCGAACGGGCTTTCGCGATGCGCTGCTTCGAGCCTTTCGGGCGGGCCGGCTGTGCACAACCAGCCGCGCGAAGCGTGCGCACTCCTGATGGCCAGGCGTGTCTCATGCCAGCAGCGCACGCAGACGTGACGACACGCCGTCGGCCAGCAACACCAGGGCAAACAGCACGAGCAGGATGGTCGCCGCTTCGCCGCCGTTCAACATCTTCATCGACTGATCCATCAACTGCCCCAGGCCGCCGGCGCCGACGAAGCCCATGACCACCGAAGCACGCAACGCGCACTCCCAGCGATAGACGGTGTAGGACACCAGTTCCTGCGCGCAGGACGGCAGCAGACCGTAGGCCAGGGCGGCGACGCGACCGTTGCCGGCCTCCAGCAGCGCCCGGGCCGGCCCCTGGTCGGCGGACTCGAGGATCTCCGCGTAGACCTTGCCGAGCATGCCGCCGTAGGTCAGCGCCAGCGCCATCACGCCCGCCGCCGGACCGAGCCCGAACACCCGTACCAGCACCAACGCCCAGACCAGCTCGGGGACGCCACGCAGCACCAGCAGGACTGCCCGCAACGGCCCGCGACGGACGCCCTCATGCCATGCCGGACGGCCCGCCATCACCGCCTGCAGGCTCAGGCTGCGACTGAGCGCGAAGGCCAGCGGTACCGCCAGGACGATCGCCAGAAAGACGCCCGCAGTGGCCATCGCCAGGGTTTCGAGACAGGCCCGGGCGAGCAGCCTGAGGAACTCGGCAGAATGCTCGAGCGGCCAGAAACCGCCGAGAAAGCGCCCCATCGCATGCAGGTTGCCCGGATCCAGCAACGCCAACGGATCGAATTCGGCCAGCGACAGAACGGGCACCATCGCGACGACCACGACCGCGCTCCAGGTCAGGCGCGGCAACGCCGCCGGATCCCGCGTCACGATCATCGACAAGGAACCAGCGTTGCCCCTGCGAGCCCCGCAGCCACCGCCGGTGCCGGATCGGGGCGTGCGCCCGGACCACCGCCGACGGCGTAGAGGCGCTCCAGGCGCGCTGTGTCGATCTGCTGCGGCGGCAGATCGAACAGGATCTGGCCGTTGCCGATGCCGACCACCCGCTCGAAGTGGCGCAAGGCCAGTTCGACGGCATGCAGGCTGGCAACCAAGGTCGCCCCCCGCTCGCGCGCGTCGGCGACGAGCAAGCCCACGGTGGTGTCGGCAAGCGCCGGATCCATCGCCGAGACCGGTTCGTCGGCGAGCACCAGGTCCGGCCTCTGATAGAGCACGCGGGCCAGCGCGACCCGCTGCAGTTGCCCACCGGAGAGGCGGTCGCAGCGGTCGAACAGGCGATCGGCCAGCGCCAGTTTCGCGAGTTCGCGCTCGGCACCCTCGCAGTCGGCCGGCATCACCAGTGAAGACAGCGCACGCCACCAGGGCCAGCGACCGAGAGCACCGGCCAGGACCGCATGCACCACGCGCTGTCGCGGCGGGATCGCCGGCAACTGGTGCACGTGGCCGATGCGGCGGCGCACCGCCCTGAGGCCGCGCGCGTCGGCCGACCACGGCGATTGGTCGAGGATGGTGAGCCGACCGCGGGCCGGCGCGATGCCAAGCCCGCACAGGCGCAGCAGGCTGGTCTTGCCGGCACCGGACGGACCGATCAGCGCAATCCGTTCGCCGCGGCGCACCGTCAGGTTCAAGCCCGCGAGCGCGACTCGACCATCGGCCTGGACGACGTCCACCCCGTGTGCGGCGATCGCGATCGTCGATCGATTCATGTTGCCGGCCCGCCCTACTCCAGCAGACCGGCGCTGCGTGCCGCCGCCTCGATGCCGTCGTAGTTGGCCGTGCGGGTCGGAATGAAGCGCGAGGCCCGCTGCAGGTCGAGGATCGCCTTGTGCTGCGGATTGGCCGGATCGAGCGCGACGAACGCGTCCCGGATGCGCTCGGCCAAGGCCGGATCGAGCCCGCCGCGCACGGTCCAGTTGTAGTCGTAGTACGGCGGGGTGGTGTAGAACACGTGTACCCGGGCAGTATCGACGCGCCCCTGGGCGACCAGCTTGTCCCACACCGACGCATTGATCGCGCCGGCCTCGACGCGCCCCGACTCGACGAATGCGGCAGTGGCATCGTGGGCGCCGGAGAATGCGATTCGGCCGAGGTCGCGGTCGGGCTCGACGCCGGCCTGGCGCAGGAAGTGGCGCGGCATCAGGTGACCGGAGGTCGACGACGGCGAACCGAACGCGAAGCTCGCCCCCTTCAGATCGCCGAGACCCTTGATGCGCTCGCTGGCGGTGATGAACTTGGATGTGAACTTCGCATCCTCGTCGCGCTGCACCAGAGGCTCGACGCGACCGCCGGAGCGCAGCTTGGCCTGGACGAAGGTGAAGCCGCCGAGCCAGGCCAGGTCCACCCGGTCGCTGGCCAGCGCCTCGACAACCGCCGCATAGTCGGTGACCGGGACGAACTCGACGGGCATGCCGAGGCGATCCTCGAGGTAGGCGCCGAGGGGCGCGAACTTGCGCTGCAGTTCGGTCGGCGACTCGTCGGGGATCGCCGACACCCGCAGGGTGTTCGCTGCCAGACTGGGAAATGAAACGAAAAGACCGCCGAAGGCGGCCGCAAGGGCGCGCAGCAGCGCGCGACGCGGTGCGTCGAAAACCATCCTGTACTCCCGGCATTTCAACCGCCACGGCGGGGGGTCGGCCACCGCGGCTTACTCGCGACGCGTCGTGGCGCCGCAGGCTACGGACGGACCCTGCCGTCCCTTCGTGGCGGTACACCGACCGCCGCCCCGACTATAGCCGCGGCACCGTTGCCGGGCAAGGCGAGCGGCAGCGGCCTATTGCCTGACCGGGGGCATCAGCACGATCCGACTGCCCGAGATGCGGTCGTGGAGGAATTGCCGGTCGGCGTCGACCAGTGCCCACAGCAGGCCAAGCCCGGTCAGCACCGAGGGCCACGCCAGCGTGTAGCGCAGCAGCCCCTTGCCACGGGAGACTTCGAGCCCGGTGGCGGCATCGACCAGCTTCAGTCGCCAGGTCTGCATTGCGAGCGTCTGACCGCCGCGGCGCCAGTACCAGATGAAATAGCCGGCGAGCACGACGTAGATATAGAGCCACTCGAGCCAACCCGGCAAGCTCACCTGCCAGACCACGCCGACGATCAGCAGCGGCACCATGAAGGTCAGACCAAGCACGCCGAGCAACAGCAGCACTTCGTACAACATCGAGGCCAGTCTTCTGCGCAGGCCGGCGAGTTCGACCGTCAACCGGCCTTGGACAGGGGTTTCACTCATCGCGGGTCGTCGGCACGGATGCGGGCGCGTTCTTCGGGCGGCAGATTCTGATACTCCTGCCAACGCTCGCGCAAGGCCTCGCGCTGATCGGGCGGTATCGCCAGCCAGTGCCGGTAGCGGTCACGGGCGCGCTCCCGTTCGGCAGGCGACAGGCGCACCCAGGCACGCATGCGCGACAACAGGTTCTGTTGCTCGCCCGGAGTCAGGGTGTCGTAGTGCTGTCCGATCGCGATCCACTTGCGCCGCCGCTCGGCATCCATGCCGGCCCATTCGGCCTCGATCGGTCCAAGCACGCCCTGCATCGTCGGCGACAGGTCGCGCCAGAACGGCGGATCGTTCTGGGCGAGCGCGGCGCCGGCCGCGAGCGCCGACAGCAGGATCAGGAGTCGGCGCGCGTATCCAGCCATTGGCGGAATCCCTCGTCGAGATAGGCATCGATCGGCAGGTCGTCCACCAGCAGACCGTAGTCGAGGCGGAACGGCTGGGCTTCCGCGACCGTTTGCGGCGGCGCGTGCTCTGGCGTGCCCGCCACCAGCAGCACCGCCAGCAGGACTGCCGCAAGGGCTGCCGGCACGGCCGGCATTGCCAGTCGATCGAGCAGGCGCCGCCAGCGGCCACCGGCGAAAAGCCCGTCCAGCGCGCGCGCGCGGGCTTCGGACAGCCGTCTCGCCTGATGCGGGCTGAGACCGCCGCGATCCAGCCGGCGCGCGATGCGATGCGCCAGTCGATCCGATTGGGCTGCATTCATGGTTCGATTCCTCGCGCCCTGAGGGCCTCGGCCAGGGAACGGGTCGCCCTCGAGCAATGGGTCTTGACGCTGCCTTCGGAGCACCCCATCGCCGCCGCCGTCTCGGCGGTGTCCAACTCTTCCCAGTAACGCATCAGGAATGCCTCCCGTTGACGCTGTGGCAGGCGCGCGATCTCGCGCTCGAGGATGGCCAGCAACTGTGCCTGCTCGGCGCGCCGGTGCGGCGCCTCGACCTCGTTGCGGTCGTCGGAGCAGACCAGCGCGTCCAGCGGGTCGGGTGCGTCCTCGTGGGTGTCGTCGCCGCCCAGACCCAGCTTGGACAGCAGAACGGTCCAAGTATCACGAACCTTGCGCCGTCGCAGCGCGTCACGGATCACGTTCTGCAAGATGCGCTGGAACAGCATCGGCCACTCGTCCGGTGGCCGCGTGGCGTAGCGCAGGCAAAGTTTCGCCATGGCGTCCTGGACGGCGTCGAGGGCCCCCTCTTCGTCGCGCAATGCGAACATCGCATGGCGAAACGCGCGGCGCTCCACCCCTCGCAGGAACCGGTCTAGTTCCGGGCGCGAACGCAGCGCAAAATCCTCGACAAACCAGACATATGGCAGAAATGGGCGTGTCTTGACCAAAACCGGGGCGGCCGGTAATGTGTCGCGTTTCCCGAAATGAAGCCAGGTGGAACGGAGATGGTCTTGACCGGTGCGGAGATTGTAGTCAGGTGCCTGCAGGAAGAAAAGGTCGAGTACGTCTTCGGCTATCCGGGTGGCGCGGTCCTGTTCCTCTATGACGAACTGTTCAAGCAGGATCAGGTCCGTCACGTACTGGTCCGCCACGAGCAGGCTGCGGTCCACGCCGCCGACGGCTATGCCCGCTGCACCGACAAGGTCGGCGTCGCGCTGGTGACCTCGGGCCCGGGCGCGACCAATGCGGTGACCGGCATCGCCACCGCCTATTGCGACTCGATCCCGCTGGTCATCATCTCGGGTCAGGTGCCGACCGCGGCGATCGGCCAGGACGCCTTCCAGGAAGTCGACACCGTCGGCATCACCCGCCCGTGCGTCAAGCACAATTACCTGGTCAAGGATGTGCGCGAAGTTGCCAGCACCATCCGCAAGGCCTTCTATCTAGCCGCCAGCGGCCGCCCCGGCCCGGTGCTGGTGGACATCCCCAAGGACGTGTGCACCCAGAAGTGCGAGTTCGACTATCCGCGCGAAATCACGATGCGCTCGTACAACCCGGTGACCAAGGGCCATCTCGGCCAGATCCGCAAGGCGCTGCAGCTGCTGCTCGAAGCCGAGCGCCCGATGATCTACAGCGGCGGCGGCGTGATCCTGTCCGACGCCGCCGAGAAGCTCACGCGCCTGGCCCGGCTGCTCGGCTTCCCGGTCACCAGCACGCTGATGGGGCTCGGCGGCTACCCGGCCTCGGACGGCCAGTTCCTCGGCATGCTCGGCATGCACGGCACCTACGAAGCCAACATGGGGATGCACTACAGCGACGTGTTGCTGGCGGTCGGCGCCCGCTTCGACGACCGCGTCATCGGCGACCCCCGCCACTTTGGCCAGGAGCCGCGCAAGATCATCCATATCGACATCGATCCATCGTCGATCTCGAAGCGGGTCAAGGTGGACGTGCCGATCGTCGGCAATGTCGCCGATGTGCTCGACGAGATGATCCGGCAGATCGAATCGGGCGGCGCCCGGCCAGAGCAGGATGCGCTCGACACCTGGTGGAAGCAGATCGACGAATGGCGCCGCCGCGAGTGCCTGAAGTACAAGAATTCGGACGAGATCATCAAGCCCCAGTACGTCGTCGAGAAACTGTGGGAAGTGACCGGCGGCGATGCCTTCGTGACTTCGGACGTCGGCCAGCACCAGATGTGGGCGGCCCAGTACTACAAGTTCGAAAAGCCGCGCCGTTGGCTCAATTCGGGTGGCCTCGGCACGATGGGCGTGGGCCTGCCCTACGCGATGGGCGCCCAGCTCGCCCACCCGGGCAGCCCGGTCGCCTGCATCACCGGCGAGGCCTCGATCCAGATGTGCATCCAGGAGCTGTCCACCTGCAAGCAGTTCCGGCTGCCGATCAAGATCGTCAACCTGAACAACCGCTACCTGGGCATGGTGCGCCAGTGGCAGGAGCTGTTCCACGGTGGCCGCTATTCGGAGTCCTACATGGATTCGCTGCCGGACTTCGCCAAGCTGGCCGAGGCGTACGGACACATCGGCATCCGGGTGGACACGCCGGCCGACGTCGAAGGGGCGCTTCGCGAGGCCTTCAAGCAGAAGAACGAACTGGTCTTTCTCGACTTCCAGGTGGACCAGACCGAAAACGTTTATCCGATGGTCCAGGGCGGCAAGGGTCTGACCGAGATGATCCTGTCCGCCGAGGATCTGTAAATCGACGGTGCGGTCGCGACCCGCAGCGCCACCCGCCCTGCGGCGGCGCGCGGGCCGCGGAGGCCGCGATCCATGCCGTCATATCTGAACTGCCAAATCGAGAACGTCGCATGAGACACGTGATCTCCCTGCTCATCGAGAACGAATCCGGCGCGCTGTCGCGTGTGTCGGGCCTGTTCTCGGCCCGCGGCTACAACATCGAGTCGCTCACCGTCGCGCCCACCGAGGATGCCTCGCTGTCGCGCATGACCATCGTCACGACCGGCTCGGACGACATCATCGAACAGATCAACAAGCAGCTGAACAAGCTGGTCGAGGTGGTCAAGGTGGTGGACATTTCGGAGTCGGCCCACATCGAGCGGGAACTGCTGCTGATCAAGGTCCGCGCCACCGGTAAGGATCGCGAGGAGATGAAGCGGATGGCCGACATCTTCCGCGGGCGCATCATCGACGCCACCGACACCTCTTACGTGATCGAGATGACCGGCAACCAGCAGAAGCTCGATTCCTTCGTCGCCGCGATCGACGGCGCTGCGATTCTCGAGACCGCCCGCTCCGGTGTCGTCGGCGTCGGCCGCGGTGAACGCGTACTGAAGGTCTGATCCCGATTCTGTGCCAGACCGAGGCGGACACTTCAGCTGCCGTCCGCCCGGCGAACCAAAGACAAAAGGACGAAAATGAAGGTTTACTACGACAAGGACGCCGACCTTTCGCTGATCAAGGGCAAGAAGGTCACGATCGTCGGCTACGGCTCCCAGGGCCACGCCCACGCCCAGAACCTGATCGACTCCGGCGTCAAGGTCACCGTCGCCCTGCACAAGGACGGCGCATCATGGAACAAGGCCAAGAACGCCGGCCTCAAGGTTGAAGAAATCGCCAAGGCCGTCAAGA
>JAGRFY010000189.1 GCA_020445765.1 Rhodocyclaceae bacterium
GGCATGAATCGTGAAGCGCTCGCCATGTGCGGGCGCTTCGTTCGTGTACCCTCAGTGTGGATGCAGTAGCACTCGGGCTGGCCCGATCGCTCGAAATATTCTCTGAACCGGGTCGCGCCGCCCTGCGACTTATTTCACGAGAGCTTCATGGAACTTAACAACGACGAGGTCTTTGAGCTCCTCAAGGCCGTCGGAAAAGGCAGCGAAGATGCCATTCGCAAACTTTACGACGCGTACAGCAGGCGCATTTATGCGTTTGCACTCAACCGGATAAGGGACGCCTCGCTGGCGGAGGAGATCGTGGTGGATACGATGCATGAGGTCTGGAAGCACCCGGACCGCTTTCGTGGAGAGTCCAGGTTCAGTACCTGGCTGCTCGGCATCGCCCGCTACAAGGTGCTCACGGCGCTGCGCGCGTCCACCCCGGATCACGAGGAACTGGACGAGCAGATGCCTTCCGACGGCGAGACCGCCTTCGACGTGCTGGCGCAGAAGCAGCGACGCGAAGGTGTTCAGCACTGCATGGGCAAGCTTTCCGACGAGCATCGCGAGTGCATGCACTTGGTGTTCTACGAGGGCTACACCCTGAAGGAAGTCGCCGAAGTCCAGTCCGTTCCCGAAAACACCGTGAAGACCCGGCTGTTCCACGCACGCCAGAAGATCAAGAACTGCCTCAGGCTGCTGCTGGAGCGTGAATAAGGGTTCGGCGAGGAGCACGAAATGATGAATCAGGAAACACGCCAACGCTTCGACGAACTGCTGCCGTGGTACGTCAACGGCACACTCGACGAAGATGGCAAGCGCTGGATCGAGCACCAGCTCGAAGCACACCCGGAATGCAAGGGCGAACTCGCCTGGACCGAGTCACTGCGGACCAGGATTTGCGAGTCGGAACCCGAGTTTGCCGCAGGCCAGGGCTTCGACAAGTTGGTCGCACGGATTCGCCACGGTCAGGAGTACAGCCTTGCGCCCAAGGCCTCGCCGGCGCCGAAAGGCGCCCTGGCTGCGCTCCGGGAGTGGCTGAGCGGCTTCACTCTGACGCCGGCATTGGCCGGCGCGGCGGCGGTGGTCGCGATCCAGTTCGGGGTGATCGCGCTGCTGATCAATCAGCAAGGCGAGCTCAAATCGGAATTCGAGCGCTTCAGATCGGTCAACACTGGGGAGGTCGTCACAGGACCTGCCCTGGAAGTCGTGTTCAAATCGGATGCGCTGGAGCGGGAAATTCGCGAAACCCTGGTGCGCATCGGTGGAACACTGGCCGGCGGACCCGGGCAACTCGGGATCTACCTGGTGTATGTGCCTGAGAATGAAATCGATGTCGCCAAGGCGATGCTGGAAGGCAACCCGATCGTAGAGGTGGTCACGGTGTCGCGGGCCTCGCGGGCCCAGGGCGCATCGGGAGGTTGATTCGAATGGGCGCGCAGATCGTGCGCAGGTGCATCTGGCTGCTGGTCGCGGCTGCCGCATGGCTGCCGGGCGCAGCCGCGGCGGTCGCCGACGGCGGCCGCGTCGCGCTGGTGATCGGCAATGCTGCCTACCGACAGGCGCCGCTGAAGAACCCGGTCAACGACGCGCGGGCAGTGGCATCCGCGCTCAAGGGCCTGGGCTTCGATGTGATCATGCGCGAGAACGCCGATCTCGGCGAGATGCTCGAAGCGATCCGCCAGTTCTCGATTGCCGCCCGCCGCAGTCAGGTCCGTCTGCTCTATTACGCCGGCCACGGTGCCCAGGTCGAAGGGCGCAACTACCTGATTCCGGTCAACGAGGAGATTTCCGGCGACGATGACATCGCCCGCAAGAGTGCGGACATGAGCGAGCTGGTCAATCAGCTCGGTCAGCTGCAGGAAGGCACCAACATCCTGATTCTCGACGCCTGCCGGAACAATCCCTACAAGGCAGCCGCCTTCAAGACCGCGGACGGCCGCGTGATTCGGCTGCGCGGCGCCATCGCCAGTTCCGGTCTGGCACGGGTGCAGGCGCCCAACGGAACGGTCGTCGCGTTCTCGACCGCACCGGGCTCGATCGCGATGGATGGTCAGAACTACGCCAACAGTCTGTACACAAAGCACCTGCTCGATCACATCGGCACGCCTGGCCTGCCGGTCGAACAGCTGTTCAAGCGGGTGCGCATCGCCGTCGCCCGCGACACCCAACGAATGCAGATACCGTGGGAAAGCAGCAGCCTGATGGGAGAATTCTGTTTTCGCCCGGCCGATGGCGGCGCCTGCAACGGCATCGGCGGCATCGGCCTGGGGATTGCCCCGCGCTGATTGCGGAGGCAGCCGCGGTCGGGACGTTTCAGGATCCCCCCGGCACGCTCAGAAGCCCAGCCCCATCGAGAGGCTCCAGCCAACCACGTCCGGCCCATAGATCGCCAAGACGCCGAACTTGACCGACTCGACTGCGGTCGACGCCGCGCCGAAGTCGAGTTCGACCCCGCCGCCAGCTTCGACGAAGCGATCGAAACCGAGCGCATCGCGGCTTTGACCGAGATGGGCGGTGGCGCCAAGGCTCAGATGCACGCGGGTCGGACGACCGGCGATGCGTATCGCAATTGCGCGGCTGGCGTCGCTGCGCAGCGTCGCCACGGTGCCGGTGGCGTCGAAGTCGATGAAGTCGCTCGAGCTGCTGAAGGTTTCGACGCGGGCAGTGCTGATCCGGCTGCGGACTTCCAGTTGCCATGGCTCGAATGTCCGCTGGTAGTCGCCGCCGAGCGTCAGGCTCAGCTTGGTCGCGTTGGCCCGCCAGTCGAACAGCAGCCCCTTCAGCAGCGGGGCCAGCAGGGTCTGGCCGACCACACCCCGATAGCGGGCGTGATTCTCGATGTGGACGATTCCGATGCCGGCCTGCACGAGCCCGGTCCAGTGGCCCGACGGGCGGCGGGCACCCAAGCCGACGGCGCCCCCGTAGGCGGTCCATCGCACGTCCACCGCTTCGCCGACGATGTCCAGCTCGGTGCCGTAACGCATCAGTCCGAGGTTGGCGTGGATATAAGGCTTCCAGTCGCGATCCTGACCGCCGATCGGCTGCGCCAGCGGCAGCTTGTAGAGGCGCATCGTGGGTTCGGCCGCAGAATCGTCCCGGATGCGGTAGGTCGCGGCGGAAATCTCCGGCGCGGTGGTGACGCTGGCCATCGCCGCGTAGGCGGCGCCGAGGGCCTCGGCGTCGAGTTGTTGCCGAAGGCTGCGCCGCGCTTCATCCAGCGCGTCCTGGCTGACCGCTTGCTGCGCAGGGCAGGGATGAACCACCAGGGCCAGCATCAATGCTGCCGGGCGGATTGGGAGGGAGGGCACTGCAGGCTCCGGTTGCGCGGCGACACCTGTGATTCTGCCCGTGTTTCCGCGCTGGCCGCCAGCTCGATGCCTTACGCCGGTGGCGGGCGGTGCCGCGCGGTCGGGATGCTGCCGCAGCCGCTGCGACAGGGACTATCGGCGCCCGTCGCTTCATTCTCCGCCCCGCCGTGCCCTCGTTCGCGCCGCTTCCGCGGCGGCGCATGGTGCCGTGTCAGCCGCCGGTCGCGGCGCGCAGCGGCAGTACCAGGCAGACGGCGTCGTCGAGATCGATCACCTGCAGTGGCCCGTCGGCGGTCTTGCCCTTGAGTGCCAGTCGGGCGCCGCTGACGTTGGGCATGTCCTCGAGCGAACGGGCGTCGAACAGAAGCCGGCCTTGTTGCCAGCAACGCAATTGGATCTTGCCCTGTTCGGGGGTGGCGGCGACGACCGGATCGTTGGTCGCCGGCGCGCCGGTGGTCTGTCCCATGCCGGCCAGTGCGAGGCAGGAGACGGTGGCGAGGGCGGCACCGATGGCCGCCCGCTTATCGGAAACTGACATGGAAGAATCCCTCGGCGATTGGTCCGCCCGTGGCAACGCCGCAGGCGGTTCTGAAGCGGTTCGGCGGTTGGCCAGATTGCGGCGCGGAGCCGCAACCGGCGATCGACCGCGGCAGCTTGCCGGGCATGTCCTGCTCAATGGCGAAGCTGGCTGCGGTCGCGGGCATTCGAGTCGGGCGGGCGACGACGTTTGCATCGCAGCCGCCCGGCGCGGCGAGGCGCACGCCTCAGCCGCGTGCGGCGCGGAACTCGACCCGGCGATTGCGCGGCGCGAACGGGTTGCCGACTTCGATCGGCATCGCCTCGCCGAGACCCTCGACCACCAGTTGATCGGCAGAGATGCCGTGCCGATAGACCAGGTAGTTCTTGACCGCCTTGGCGCGCGCCAGCGACAGGCGCCGGTTGTACTCGTCGGAGCCGACGGCGTCGGTGTGCCCTTCGATCATCACCCGAACGCCGGATCCGGCGAGGCGGATGCCTTCGGCGACGGCGTCGAGCTGGAAGGTGGCCGACGGCTGGATCGCGGCCGAATCGAAGGCGAACTGAACCGGCAGCGCGAGTCCTTCGGCGGGCGGCTCGCTGGCGACCTGAGCCGGTTCGAGGGTGCTTGGCGCGGTGGTCGAAGCGAAACCGGTATCCACCGGCGCACTGTCTGCGGTCTGGATCAGATGGATCGAGCGCATGCGGATCGAACGAGTCCGCACCTCGGGAGCGGCCTGTACCGGTGCTCCGCCCAGGATCCGTGCGACGGTCTGGGGATCGGGCCGCTCGTCGGCGTTGTAGTAGATGACTTCGCCACCGGCATGGGCCGCGGCGCTCGCGAAGGCGGCAATCAGGCTCGTGGCGATCAGTTTGCGGGTGTTCATGTTCATCTCCTGGCGTACTTGCTGGGTGCTCGTCAATTGGGTCGCGTCGTTTGCCGCCGCGGTTCAAATATTCTGCTGTCGATCGGTCAGACGACGATCGCGGTGGTGATCGCCAGCGCCACGACCGCGATCAGGGTCACGATTGCGTAGATGCGGGCAGTCTCCATCTGCTTCTCCTGGTCATTGCGCGTTGTGATGCATGGGTCGCAGCGATGCCGAATTCGGTTCAGGAAAGAATTCGCCGCCGCGGCTGCGTTCGGCGGCGGCGATGTTTCGCGGCTT